>NZ_DJDN01000011.1:0-343 GCF_002431095.1 Pantoea sp. UBA5923
CGACGTGCTTTACTCGCTGAAAACGCGCAATGGCGATGGATACGTGCAGGTTTTGATTGAGCACCAGAGTTCGCCGGATAAACATATGGCCTTTCGCCTGATGCGCTACGCCATCGCCGCCATGCAGCGCCATCTCGACGTCGGCCATAACAGATTGCCGCTGGTGATCCCCATTCTGTTCTATCAGGGCAAGCGCAGTCCTTACCCTTATTCGCTCTGCTGGCTCGATCTATTCAGTGAAACTGAGCACGCCGCTGCGCTGTACAGCAGTTCATTCCCGCTGGTTGACGTAACCGTTATTCCCGATGAAGAAATTATGCACCACCGCAGCATGGCGGCGCTG
>NZ_DJDN01000011.1:470-898 GCF_002431095.1 Pantoea sp. UBA5923
AGCATGGCGGCGCTGACCCTGCTGCAAAAGCATATTCGCCAGCGTGATTTAGGCAGCCTGCTCGATCGGCTGATAGCGCTGATGCTGACTGAATTTATGACCAGACAGCAGGTAATTGCGCTGGTAAACTACATGCTTCAGGTCGGCGAAACGCCGGATCTGGAATTAACCCTTAGCGAACTGGCGCGGCATGTGCCACAGCATGAGGAACAACTGATGACCATTGCGGAACAGCTGGAGCAGCGAGGCATGGAAAAAGGCAAGCGTGAAGCCAGCCTGGAAATTGCCAGAAATATGCTGAAAAGCGGTCTGGATAATGCATTCGTAATGAAAATGACCGGCCTGACCGAACAAGAGCTAAAACAGCTCCAGCATTAATCGGGCACGCAGAAGAACCGCGAACTTACGCGGTTCTTCTTATATTCACC
>NZ_DJDN01000011.1:1075-1220 GCF_002431095.1 Pantoea sp. UBA5923
TTCACCCTTCCCGCTACTTATTAACGCTCACAATACTCACCCAGTTGGCATCCCGACCTACCGGCGCTTCGGCGACGCGTCGCAGCGCTCCGCTCTCTTTTGCAATGGCGTAGCTGCCAATCACCGCGCTCTTTTCGCCGCTGGC
>NZ_DJDN01000011.1:1338-2561 GCF_002431095.1 Pantoea sp. UBA5923
GGCGATTAACCAGCGCCCGTCTGGCGTCACCGCGATGCCGCGCGGCTGTTTTTCTACCGGCCAGCTGTCAATAAGCTGCAACTTCCCATCCTGTTGGCTGACGCGATAGCCCGTTACCGTACTGCTGGTGCGTTCCGAAACATACAGAAAGCGCCCGTCTGGCGTTATCTTGATATCGGCGGCCCAGATACGCGGCGTCGTGTCGTTATAGCTGGCCGTACGTTCCACGCCGTACTGCAAATGATATTTTTCCGCCACCGCGCTGGGATATTCCGCGATTTTCTGCAGCGCGCCGTCCGGCTGGCGGGCAAACTGGGTAATCCTGCCGCTCATTTCTCCGATGTTATAGAGGAAGCGATTATCCGGTGAGAGCGCTGAATGCCGCGGCCCGCTTTTCTCTTCCGTCGCGGCAAAACCTTCGCCAACAGGCGTCAGCTGGCCATCCTGATGCAGCGCGAGCTGCAGGACGCGATCGGTGCCCAGCACCCCAACATAGGCAAAGCGGCTGGTCGCATCGACAATCACCGAATGCGCGGCATGGCCGGTTTTAACCTCATCGACGAAAGGCGCGACGACCTTCCCGGTCGTACTCAGGCGATACACATGCACCACGCCGCTATCGTAAGAGGCTGCCAGTAAAAAGCGCCCTTGCCTGTCCAGGCTAATATAGGGATAGCTTGCCGCGGCGGCACTCTCTGACGCAGGCGTTAACGCGCCGGTCTTGCTGTTAACAGACCAGCTCACCAGCCGCATCGGCTCGCTGCGCACAGCGGCATAGAGCGTTTTATTATCGGGGCCGATCGCCATCGGCATAACCTTGCCGCCCGCTGGCGTTTCGCCAAGACGCTTCAGCGCGCCGGTTTGCTCGTTTAAGGCGTAACGCGCGATATTGCCATCGTCCGCTGCCGAAACGTAGACGAAGGTCTGCGCCAGCAGCGAACCGCTACAGGCCATGCCCAGCAGGAGAAGCGAGTGGCGCAGCGCCAGAATTTTATTCATTTGTCACCTCAGTAGAGTCAGGATTACCGCTCCAGATATACGCAGCCGGATGCAACGTGGTGATGTGTAGCTGCCTGAGGCATACTGTGTGTTTGCCCAAAACGCCAGCGCATTCAAAATGTTGCACAATTGTAACGTTTTGCCGTTAATGCAGAAATGTGTGCTGGCTCACTGCCGGTAAATCCTCTAATCCTCTAAAAACCCTTCAATTATCAGCAATGACC
>NZ_DJDN01000011.1:2683-4059 GCF_002431095.1 Pantoea sp. UBA5923
GCAATGACCAATGCGGTTAAATCTGGCCCTGCCCGAACCTGCTACTCTTAGCCTCCACATCTGGAGGATCCATGAATTCACTAATTGATATTTTTACCAGCCATAAAAGCGAACGCAGCTTTACTGAACAACCGGTTGACGACGCGATTCTGGATCGCATTATCAGCACCGCTTACCGCGCGCCGACGTCAGTCAACTCGCAGCAGGTTTCCGTTGTGGTGACCCGAGATGCAGCGAAACGAGCAGAGATTTCGCGGATCGCCGGTGGCCAGCCGTGGATCGCTAAGGCGCCGGTGTTTCTGACGTTCGTGCTGGATATGCATAAATCCCGCGTAGCGATGGAGGCAATCGGTCGCGAGCAGATCGCTCAGCAGAGTATCGAGAGCATCGTTTCCGGCTCTACCGATGTGGGTATCGCGCTTGGCTCCGTTATGGCTGCAGCGCGCGCGGAAGGCCTGGGCATTGTGCCGATTGGCGGCATCCGTCGCGAGCCTGAGGCGCTGATCGAGCTGCTGCAGCTGCCGGAATACACCTTCCCGGTGGCGGGCGTCGTGATCGGCTATGTCGATGAGCCGTCGCACCAGAAGCCGCGTCTGCCGCTGGAGACCTTCCGTCACGAAGAGACCTACCGCAGCGAAGGCCTGGCGGAGAAAATCGCCAGCTACAATCAGGAGATGGTGCAGCACTGGCAGAATATCGGCCGTTCCGACGGCGAAAGCTGGAGCGAAAGCGTCAGCGGCTATTATCAGAACATCTACTTCCCGCACGTGCTGGGCGCGCTGAAAAAACAGGGCTTCGGCACCGACAAATAATTATCGCCGCGCTCAGGCATACCGCCTGAGCGTCGCCCTCCTCTGCGCTCGCTCTTTTTTCGATCTCCGCCTTTCGCAATCATCAGCATTCTGCTACGGCAGACATGGGATTCTTAACTACGCTTAATCATTGCTATATCCCTATAAAAATGGAGAGAACCCATGAGCAATGATGAGCGTAAACCGACAACGACGGATGCTGGCATTCCCGTTGCCAGCGATGAACATTCACTGTCGGTCGGCCTTGACGGCCCGCTGGTATTGCATGACCACTATCTCATTGAGCAGATGGCGAATTTCAACCGCGAACGCATCCCGGAGCGCCAGCCGCACGCGAAAGGCAGTGGTGCGTTCGGCTACTTTATCGTGACCGATGACGTCAGCAAATATACCAAAGCCGCCCTGTTCCAGCCCGGCACGCGCACTGACGTGCTGCTGCGCTTCTCTACCGTCGCGGGCGAGCGCGGCAGCCCGGATACATGGCGCGATCCGCGCGGTTTCGCCCTCAAGTTTTATACCACCGAAGGCAACTACGACCTGGTGGGCAACAACACGCCGGTCTTC
>NZ_DJDN01000011.1:4295-4853 GCF_002431095.1 Pantoea sp. UBA5923
ATGGGCGACCGCGGCATCCCGAAAACCTGGCGCCATATGAATGGCTACTCCAGCCACACCTACATGTGGGTGAATGCCGAGGGCGAGAAATTCTGGGTGAAATACCATTTTCACACCGACCAGGGCATTGAGTTTTTGACGCAGGAAGAGGCCGATACGCTCGCCGGAAAAGATATCGACCACCACACGCGCGACCTCTTCTTCTCCATTAAGGAAGGCAATTTCCCGAGCTGGACGCTCTACATGCAGATCATGCCGTTCGCCGAAGCGGAAACCTATCGCTATAACCCGTTCGATCTGACCAAAGTGTGGCCACACGCCGACTATCCGCTGATTAAAGTGGGCAAGCTGGTGCTGAACCGCAACCCGACCGATAACCACGCGCAGATCGAACAGGCGGCCTTCGAGCCTAATAACCTGGTGCCCGGTATTGGCCTCAGCCCCGATAAGATGCTGCTGGGACGCGTCTTCTCCTACGCCGACGCGCACCGCCACCGCCTTGGCGTCAACTATAAGCAGATCCCGGTTAACGCGCCGCAGTCGCCGGTCAACAGCTAC
>NZ_DJDN01000011.1:5084-6319 GCF_002431095.1 Pantoea sp. UBA5923
GCAAAGATGGCGCAATGCGTATTCACCCGGTTTCCGATCCGGTCTATGCGCCGAACAGCAAAGGCGGCCCGGCGGCGGACGGCGAGCGCTATCCAGATGACGCCACCTGGCACGCCAGCGGCGATATGGTGCGTTCGCCCTACACGCTGCGCAAGGATGACGACGATTTCAGTCAGGCCAATACGCTGATCAATAAAGTGATGGATGACGCGGCGCGCGATCGGCTGGTCAATAATGTGAGCGGGCATCTGCTTAACGGCGTAGAGGAGCCGGTGCTGTCGCGCGCGTTTGAATACTGGCGCAATATCGATCAGGCGATTGGCGACAGGATCGCGCTGCGGGTGCTGGAGGAGCGTTCGAAGCGACAGGCGCAGGCGTAATTCTGCATAAAAAAAGCGCCCGAATGGGCGCTTTATCGTTATCTGCGCGATGCGTTACCGCTATTTCAGGCGGAACGCCACCACGCTGTCACCGCTCTGGGTTCCCATCGAACCGTGGCCGCCAGCGGCGATCACCACATACTGCTTGCCATCTTTACCCATAAAGGTTGAAGGCGTGGCCTGCGCGCCTGCGCTCAGTTCGGTTTGCCACAGCAGCGCGCCGGTGGTGCTGTCATAGGCGCGGAAGAAGTTATCCGCCGTCGCGCCGTGGAACACAACATCTCCCGCCGTCACCAGCGGACCACCGTGTGCCACCATGCCCATCGGGAAACCGATCGGGAAACGACCCGGCAGGAAGGTGGTATTCAGGTTTTTCGTGTTGCCGACGCGGCGCAGCCATTCGGTTTTGCCGGTTTTCAGATCGACGCCAACCATACGGCCCCACGGCGGCGCGATACAGGGTATGCCCAGCGCTGACGAAAACTGCTGAATATGGATAGCGTAGTCGCCATGGAAGTTTTCGTTCCAGTAAGGCGAGCCATCCTTTGTAAACAGACGCTCGGTTTCGGTCGAGGGCGTGCGTTTGATCAGGTTGTACTTATAGGCCAGACGCACCGGCGCGGCAATCAGCAGCTGACGCTCTGGATCAACCGCGACGGAGCCCCAGTTAAATACGCCGAAATTGCCCGGGAAAATCAGCGAGCCCTTCTCTGTCGCTGGCGTCCACGGATTGCCGTCGTAGCGCAGCTCGTGGAAGTCGATACGGCAGCTCATCTGGTCAAACGGCGAAATACCCCACATCGCCTTTTCCGTCAGCGGCTGCGGAATAAAGTTCAGGCTGGAGACCGGCTGCGT
>NZ_DJDN01000011.1:6495-28036 GCF_002431095.1 Pantoea sp. UBA5923
CAGGCTGGAGACCGGCTGCGTGGCCGCGAACTTCTCGCCCTCGACGCCGCCTTCGGTCGATACCTTCACCTGATTAACCGGATAAATCGGCTGGCCGGTCAGGCGATTGAGCACGAACAGGTTGCCGGTTTTGGTCGGCAGGATGACAGCCGGCTGCTGGCTGCCCTGATAGTCGATATCCACCAGCGACGGCTGAGACGGGTTATCGCGGTCCCAGAGATCGTGATTAGCGCTCTGATAACGCCATTTAAAGGCGCCGGTTTTCAGATCCAGCGCCACCAGCGCATCGCGGAATTTCTCCGTATTGCTGTTGGGGTCGCGCTCGATGCCCACTTCATCCGGCGAAGCGTTGCCGAAAGGCACGTAGACCAGGCCATTCTTCAGGTCGGCGCTCAGC
Organism: Pantoea sp. UBA5923; assembly: GCF_002431095.1. NCBI lineage: Bacteria > Pseudomonadati > Pseudomonadota > Gammaproteobacteria > Enterobacterales > Erwiniaceae > Pantoea > Pantoea sp. UBA5923. Next base: position 6,893 of record NZ_DJDN01000011.1, read on the forward strand.
GTCGCCCAGGCTACAGGCGTATCCTGCGGATAGATCGCATCCGCCGCAATCGGCTGGGTTTGCTCAGGATTGGCGGGATCGAAGTTCCACACCAGACGGCCCGTGGTCACGTCATAGGCGCGGATGACGCCGGACGGGTTGCCGCGGTTAAAGCCGTTGTCCATTACCGAGCCGCCGACAATCACCAGATTGCCTGCAACCAGCGGCGCTGACGTTTGCATCAGCGCATGCGGGCGCACTTCGCCCATATTGGCATGCAGATCGACCACGCCGTTCTGGCCGAAATCAGCGCATGGCTTGCCGCTGTCGGCATCCAGCGCCACCAGCTGCGCATCGGTCGTGGCGTTAAAGATACGCTTACGGCAGATGGCTGGCTGCGAGGCGCTGCTCTCCGCCGCCGCGCTGCCGCCGTCATAAAAGCCGACGCCGCGACAGGTCTGGTGCTGCTGCATATAGGAGCGATCCTGCGGCGGCGCATATTTCCATTTCACCGCGCCGGTTTCAGGATCAAGCGCATGCACCTCGTTATGCGGCGTACAGAAGTAGAGCATGCCGTTAGCCTTCAGCGGCGTCGCCTCGAAGGTATACTCAGTAGCGTCATCGCTTTTACGCAGATCGCCGGTGTGATAAGTCCAGGCCACCTCAAGATTTTTCACATTGTCTTTGGTGATCTGATTCAGCGAAGAGAAGCGCTGCCCATTGGTGGAGCCACCATAGGCCGTCCAGTCATTGCCTGCACCGGTCGAGGCTGAAGGCGTGCGCGCATTGGTAATGGTTCCCTGCTGCGGCAGCGGATCGTAAAAGCAGAGACCGATAACGAGGGCGATCATAATCACCACCGTGGAGCCCAGGAAAGGATGGAACTTACGCTGGGTAAGCGGACGCACCACCCAAGGCAGCGCCAGCCACACGCCGAACAGACCAAACAGGTCACCGCGCGGGATCCACTGCCATTTATCGAAGCCGACTTCCCAGACTGTCCAGAACAGCGTGATCCACATCAGCAGCGCGTACAGCGTTAAGGCGCTACGTTTATTGAGAAACAGCAGTATCGCCGCGAGCAGTAAGCCTGCGGCCATCAGCGCATAAAACGCGCTGCCCCCCAGCAGCAGAAGCTTTCCGCCCATATAGAGCATCGCAACGGCGACAATCGCCATCACGATACTGGTTAGCTTGTTAACCATGATCCTTCTCTTCCTCATTCAAGGGTCGAAATAAAATAAATACACATAACTTCAACGTTATTTTAACTTAGGTAAATTTTTCGTAAAAACTGTTTATATACCAGATCTTAAGCAAGGCTAACGAATGAGGGGCTGACGAAGTGGGGACAAGCTCTCTGTCCAGAGGCGGGATGACCAGTACGCTACTGATATTGATAGCGCGCGGCTAATTAATTCCCCTGCTTTACCGCATCTTTTGTTCAGACTGCTGTCAGAAAACCCACATTTACTTAACGCTGACCCGGCCTGGCAGGCATTCCCGACCTCAGAAAGCGGCTTTTTTGCACCCAGATGATGCGCCGACGCGTTTATTTCAACGCCAGATAAAGCCTCAGCCGCCTGAAACACCCTGCCAGCCCGTTGTAAGAGATTTCGGCATCAATCTTGCTTGTCTCATGCTGACCTTATTTATGCAGGAGAAGCAGTATGCAGCCGAGTCGCTATCGTTACGTTATTTTTTCGCTGTTGTTCTTTGTTGCGCTGATCAACTACGTCGATCGTGGGGCGCTGTCGTTCGCCGCTAACGCCATCTCGCAGGAATATCACTTCAATAAAGTGCAGCTGGGCGCGGTGCTGAGCTATTTCGGGTTTGGTTATCTCTTCGGCTCGCTGTGCGGCGGTTTCCTCGCGGATCGGCTTGGCACCCGAAAGGTGTGGCTGATGGCAGGCGTGCTCTGGTCGCTGCTGGAGATCGCTACCGCCTGGGCAGGCGATCTGGGTATGGCGCTGTTTGGCGGCTCGGCAATTATGGGGTTTGCCGCCCTGCGCATTCTGTTCGGCTTTTCCGAAGGCCCCGCCTATGCGCTGATGAACAAGGCGATCGCTCACTGGGCGCCGGATAACGAGCGCGGTTTCGCGCTGGGCATTGGCCTACTCTCTACGCAGGCCGGCTCGCTGTTAACTGCGCCGATTGCGGTCGGCCTGCTGCTGCTGACCCACGACTGGCGCATGATGTTTATCCTGCTGGGCGTTTTCTCGCTGCTGGCGATGCTGCTGTTTGCGCGTACCTTCAGCGACTCTCCCGATCAGCAGCCAGCGGTGAACGCGGCGGAGCGTGCGCTGATCCGTAGCGGCCAAGGCCAGGACGCGCATGACGATGCGCCGCTGCCCTGGTGGCGCTTCTTTACCAGCCGTACCCTGGTGTGTAATGCGCTGGGCTATTTCTCCTTTCTCTATATCACTTTTACGCTGGTGACATGGCTGCCGAAATACCTGCAGGATAGCTTCCATTACGATCTTCATTCGCTCTGGTACGTCGCCATGATCCCCTGGAGCGGAGCCTGCATTACCGTCCTGTTCGGCGGCCGCCTCGCCGATCGCCTGCTGACACGCTTTCGTAACCTGCGCGTGGCGCGCAACCTGTTTGCCGCCGTCACGCTGCTGGGCACCGCCTGCTGTTTTATGGCCATTCCTTACGTTGGATCGGCAACGGCGATTATTGCGCTGATGACGCTTGGCAACGCGCTGAATGCGATGGTCAATAACGTTTACTGGTCTGTGGTAATCGACGTAACCCCTAAAGCGTCCGTCGGCGCCTTCAGCGGCATGACGCTGGCTATCGCCAATCTTGCCTCTATAGTTTCGCCGATGCTGTGCGGCTGGCTGGCGGAGTATTACGGCTACAATGCGATGTTTACCGTAACCGCAGTGGTTGCGCTGGGCAGTATGCTGGCGATGACGCTGCTGCAGCCGGAAAAACGTCTTCAGCCGCAAAACGCGCCCGGGGTCGCGCAGCAGGCGCTGTAACAGCGGGAGCTACAGATGGTTGCGCGCGATCACGGTCTGTAGCTCTTCCCGCCTCTTGACGCGCTGCGCAATCGCCCACAGCTTCGGCGTGTTGGCCTGAAACCAGGCCTCGCGCGGTTGCCAGCTCACCAGCACCGGCAGATAAGCGTCGAGCAGCGTAATCTTATCGCCCAGCAGAAAAGCGCTCTCGCCGAGCTGCGACTCAAGCCAGCGATAGCCGCTTTCGCGATGGGCGTCAGTGCTCTGTTTCAGCTCCTCCGCGCCGGAAGCAGTCCAGCGTTGCGGGTAGTCGCCATAGGTAAAGGTGGGATAGATAGCGGCCACCAGCCACACCAGCCAGTGGTAAAAGCGATCGCGCTGCGCGCTGCCGACCGGCGGGAGCAGCGCAGGGTTGCGATCCGCCAGCATCAGCGCAATGGCAGCGCTCTCCGTCAGCACCGCACCATCCTCTTTCTGCAAAACAGGCACCTGCCCCAGCGGGTTAAGCGCCAGCAGCCGCGCGCGCGCTTTGCCCGGCTGGTCAAAACCGGACACATCCACCCAGTGATAAGGCTCGCGGCAAAGGCAGAACATCAGTTCGCTGATAGCCGATCCCCAGCCCGGTACGCCATAGAGCGTAAACATAGCGCTCTCCTGTTTGGGTTGCGATCGGTTAAGTGTAGTCAGCCGTGGCGTTCGCAGAAGCGCTCAATGTCGCCAGACTGAAAATCAGCCAGGTTCGCCATCAGCTTCTCCAGCGGCCACTCCCACCAGGCGATCTGTTGCAGACGCGCGGCGATGGCGGGCGTAAAGCGCATGCGGATCGGTTTCGCCGGCACGCCGCCCACTACGCTGTAGGGCGCGACATCTTTTGTCACCACCGCGCCTGCCGCCAGCACCGCGCCGTTGCCGATCGTAACGCCGGGCAGCACGATCACGCCGTGACCAATCCAGACGTCATGGCCGACAATCACGCGTGCGGCGCGCCGGTCGGCAAAAAATCCGCTGTCTCGCGCGGCGCTGGCGTCGTAATACTCCGGGCAATAGGTGAAGCGGTGCTGCGAAGCGCGCTCCATTGGATGATTCGGCGCGCCCAGTCGCACATGGTTGGCGATAGCGGTAAAGCGGCCTATTTGCGCGTCCGCCACGTTGCAGTGTTCGCCAAGGTAGGAGAAGTCGCCCAGCGTGCTGTATTCGAGATAGCTGTGCGCCAGGATCTCGCACTGCTGCCCGACAGTGGTGTCGCGCATACGTACGCTGTCGTGGATAAAGGTTTGCTGCAGTCTGGCGGAAGAGATGGCGTGCAAAGACATAAAAGCCTCGTCTGGTCAGATGTCTGGATAAGCCGCGCGCCCGGCGCGCCGGAAACAGCGCTGACGGTAACGGTCGAAGATGACATCCAGAAGACAGAGAGGTAAACCCGACGAAAAAGGCGGAGTGGTCAGCTCCGCCTTTATTCAAGTTCCGGCTAGTGAGCCTGGCCGGTCAGTTGCAAAAGGGCAACGATGATCTGCAAGATGACCCGGATAAGATCCAGGAGCAATCTAATCAGTTCCATCACTTTCCTTCTCCTTCAACAGGAGCGCGCTGTTCGGCTACCGAGGCTTTGACTCTACCCGCCGGGCGCCTAAGCACATCTTGTGGAGAGCGCTGAGCGGCACTCGTTGCTAAAGCCACAGGCCAGCACCACCTGATGCCTGCCGGGATTTTCAAAACTGTGCCCCTGGGAGCCGCCAGTCAGCTGGAGGTCCGCTTTGCGCCCAACACCTGTATAACCATACAGTATTTTAGCGAAACTTGAAATATTTCTCTGCGCTATTTAGAATCGCACTTGTGGAGAGTGCTGAGCACCTCGTTCGCAGCGCGGTCACCAGCCGTTAAGCGAACAAAAAAAGAAAGGATTTGGCCATGACGCCAAATCCTTTTTTTATGCCTGCGATTTATTACTTCGCGCTAACGCGCCACACCGTATTGCCGGCGTCATCCGCAATTAACAGCCCGCCCTGACGATCGGCTGCCAGCCCTACCGGCAAGCCCCTTACCTGCTTCTGATCGTCGGTAAGAAATCCGGTCACGACCGGCTGCGGCATGCCGACCGGTTTGCCATTTTCAAATTTCACCCACACCACCTGATAGCCGTTAAGCGGCGAGCGGTTCCAGCTGCCATGCTCGCTGACGAAAGCGCCGCCGCGATACTGCGGCATATTATCCGCCTGATAGAAGAGCAGGCCCAGCGGCGCGACGTGCGAGCTGAGCGCATAATCCGGCTTAATCGCTTTCGCCACCAGATCGGGACGCTGCGGCTGCGCGCGCGTATCCACATGCTGACCGAAATAGCTGTAAGGCCAGCCGTAAAAACCGTTCTCCTGTACGGAAGTCATATAGTCCGGCACCAGGTCGGAGCCGATTTCGTCGCGCTCGTTGACAACAGCCCACAGCCGGTTGCTCTGCGGCTCCCACTGCAGGCCGGTCGGGTTGCGCAGCCCGGTGGCGTAAAGGCGGCTTGCGCCGGTCGCAGCGTCCACTTCCAGCACAGCGGCGCGATGGTATTCAGCGCCGATACCGTTCTCGGTAATATTGCTGTTGGAGCCGATGCCGACATAGAGCTTGCTGCCGTCGGGGCTGGCGACCAGCGATTTAGTCCAGTGGTGGTTAATGGGGCCACCAGGAAGATCGGTAACCCGCTGCGGCGGGGTGCGGATCTCGGTTTCGCCTTCCTGATAAGGGAATTTCACCAGGCTATCGGCATTGGCGACATAGAGCGTATTGCCGATGAGCTGCATGCCAAAGGGCGAAGAGAGATTTTCAATAAAGGTGTGCTGCTCCCATTTGCCGTTCACGTTGCGCAGCAGCGTAATGCGGTTGCCACCCTCGCCGCCTTTTCCAGAGGCTTTCTGCACGATGCCCATAATCAGCTGTTTGGGCCGCGTGGTCGGTTTAGCCGGGCCGTTTGCCTCCGCCACCAGCACGTCACCGTTCGGCAGCGTCAGCACCTGGCGCGGATGTTTGAGATTCTCGGCGATCTTCTCAATCTTCAGCCCCTGCGCGACCTTCGGCATCTCACCCTGCTTCCACGGCACCCCTTCCGGCACCTGCATCGGCGGCATAAAGAAGTTCTTCGCTTCCGGCAGCTCCGGGTTCGGCCCCGTCTGTTTTTGCGGATCGAGCTGTGCGCCGCTGTCGCAGCCAGCGAGAAGCGCGGTCAGCGCCATAGCGATAAGCGTTTGCTTTTTCATCGATGCTTCTCCTTAAGCTGTGCGCTGACGCAGCGCAAGTTGAACGTTGGCGATCAGCATCAGCGCCACCACAAGCGTCGACAGCGTTACGCCGGACGGCACCACGGCGTAAGCGTCGCGGCTGTGAACAAAGGCGTTCACAATCGCCAGCGCTATCGCCAGCAGAGTGATCCAGAAATGCACCTTCTCCGCGCGGCTGCCGCCGCGAAAGAGGTCAATCAGGGCGATAAGACGCGGAACAATGGCGATGACCAGCCCGATGGCGATCAGCCAGCTGGCGGCGTGCGTCCACTCCACGACGAAACTGTTAAGGTAAATGATGTCGAAGATCCATGCCGCCACAAAAAAGCCGAGCGGCACAGGTTCGAACAGCGTGTAAAGCGCCACGGCGAAAGCCGATCGTCCCGAGGTTCTGGTCATTATCATCTCCATGTCATTGAGCGATAGAGCGCGTAAAACGCGCCGCGCCTGTAAAATATTAGTAAATATGAAGAAAGATGACGGAAAGATTCAGGAGATGATGCCGCGGCGTCCCTGCCGCAGCCTGAGACTCAGCTTTTGTCCGCGGGCAGCGTTACCCAGTAGCCCGGCTGATAAGGCAGCGGTAAAAACTTTTCGTGAAATTCACGGAACGTGGCGTCTGGATCGAGATCGGCAAAGAGATCGGGATGCAGCCACTTCGCCAGCGCCTGGATGGCGACGAACTGGTAAGGGCTGTCATAGAACTGATGCCAGATAGCGTGCGCGTGGCCGTTATGCGCGACCGGCAGGGTTTTAAAGGCGTCGCGCATCATCAAGGTGCGCAGGCGCGCTTCGGCTTCCTTCGTGTCGGCGCCCGGCCCAACGCCGACCCATTTGCCGACGGTATTGTAGTTCTTCCAGTTGGCGCCGGTTACCACCACGACGTCGGGACGGCTGGCGATAATCTGCTCCGGGTTAAGCGTGCCGAAGGTACCGGGGATCAAATCCTTCGCAATATTGCTGCCGCCCGCGATCTCTACCATCTGGCCAAAGTTTTCATTGCCGAATGACATGCAGCATTCATCGGTATAGCCGCCTGCGCGGTCAATCATCACTTTCGGGCGCGGGCCGTGGAAATCCTGAAGCCGCGCGGTCACGCGTTCGATCTGCTGGCGGCGAAAATCGATAATCGCCTGCGCGCGCTCCGGTTTATTCAGCAGTTCGCCCATGATGCGAATGCTTTTTTCCGCGTTAACCATCGGCGCTTCGCGAAAGTCGATAAAGACAACCGGGATACCGACCGCCTGCAGCTTCTCAATCAGCTTCCCTTCATCGGTCGCCGCTCTGGATTCCAGGTTCATCAGCACCAGATCGGGCTTCAGGGTCAGCGCCTGCTCGACGTTAAAGGTGCCGTCTTTCGCGCCGCCAAAGGTCGGCAGCGCCTTAATTTGCGGATAACGCGCCTCATAAGCCCGATAGCCATCCCAGTCCGCTTTGTGAAAGTCGTCGCGCCACCCCACCACGCGCTGAAATGGCGCGTCGGTGTCGAACGCCGCCAGCAGATAAATTTGCCGCCCCTCGCCTAAGATAATACGTTTCGACTCGGCGGCGACCTCAACCTGACGGCCCGCCACGTCGGTAATAGTTTTGGCCGCAGCCGTTCCCGCTATGCATAACAACCCCAGCGCTAACATCCATTTTTTCATTCAGCTAACCCATACAAATGATAATGATAATTATTTGTGTAAAGCGCCGTTACTATCACGCAAAATGGGTTAAAGGAGAAGAGGCGGAGAAAAAATGTTTTTAACGGCCGTCGAGCAGGCCCAGCTCGCGCCGGTCGTGGCTGCAAAACAGCGTCACTTTCGCGTCGGTTTGCAGAGAAAGCGCGCGCAGCCGCTGTTGATTAGTACGCCAGGCTTCACGATCGCTGCACATCATCCACTGGTAGAACCGCAGCCCAGGCGTACAGTGCCGCTCCGGCTGGCGCATCTCCTCGCGGTAAAACCAGGCGTCACCGCCGTGCAGCAGCCAGCCGTCGCCCTGGCGCACCGCGACGCCCGCGTGACCCAGCGTGTGGCCGGGCAGCGGCACCAGCAGCACCTCGTCGTTAAGATCGTCGAGCGCCCTCACCGCATCAAAGCCGAACCAGCGCTCGCCGCCGCTGGCATAGCCGCGCCAGCCGCTGTGATTGCCCCACTGCTGCGGACGAAAACGCTGCCGCTGCAGCCAGCTCTGCCGCACTGGTGCCGTATCCAGCTCCCGCTGCAGCAGATGCACGCGCGCATGGGGAAAGTCGCTGATGCCGCCCGCATGGTCGAAATCGAGATGCGTCAGGATAATATGGCGCACATCCTCTGGTTTAAAACCGAGATCGACAACCTGCTGCCATGCGCTGAGTTTGCGGTCGAACTGAATATTGTTAAACAGCCGAAAAAAACCTGACAGCCGATGGCCGGGACGTGCCATATCCTGCAGGCCAAAGCCGGTATCCACCAGCACCAGCCCGTGCGCGTCTGTCTCCAGCAGCAGACAGTGGCAGCTGAGATGCGCCATCGGCGAGCGGCTGAATCCGTCATAGAGCGCGCCGCCAAAGGGACACATACAGCCGCAGTTAAGGTGATGAACGCGCATTTCTTCCTCCTTGCCTTTCGCCCTGTCGGTCAAAAGCTGGTTAATGATGAACGGGTTAATTAACAATAATGGTCAGCTCTGCCGCATCTGCAAGCGTGAGCGGCACAATCGTCTGAGTAATTCTTTATTGCGTGCGCATTCGCAAGGAGCGGGAAAATCAGGCGCGACGCTGGCGAGGAGGTTTAGCAGGAAGAGAGAGGCGCGCGGTGGACACCGCACGCCTGCAAAAGCGTTACTGTGCGATCTGACGCACGAAGTCGGCAATTTCCGGCACCTGACCGTGTTCGAACAGGCAGTGTTGCAGACGCGGGCCGCTGAGCGCGGTGCGCACCAGTTCTGGATCCAGCGCGCGCAGCGTATCGAGATAGTTCTCTTTCAGCATCGCCGCTTTTACCTGATTAAGGATACCGGCGTTGCGCACCTGCGGCTCTTTCCGCTCTGGCGGATAACCCAGCCCTTTTTCGCCGGTGAAGGCTTTTTCGAAAATAAAGCGCAGGTTAAGCTCCGCGCCCCAGCCGAAGCCTTTGGCAAACGGCAGTGCCAGCGCGTTGCCGTTGTTGATCTGGGCAAACAGGTAGGCGTCCGCCGGATCGATACAGTAGCCGCAGACCACGCCCGGATGCAGGTTAAGAGAGATCAGCGCGCCCTGTCCGGTACCGCAGCCGGCGACAACAAAATCGACCGCCTTGCTGTTCAGCAGCACGCTGGCCATGATGCCGAGGTGAATATAGGTCAGATGGTGATCCTGCTCGTCGCTCATGCCAACGTTAAAGACCTGATGGCCCAGCGGCTGCGCCACATTTTCCAGCTCCTGGCGCACAACAGCGTTTTTAGCCGCCTGGCTGTTTTCCATCATTAATGCGATTTTCATGATCTGCCCTTAATTATTTATGAAACACCGTTTCATTTTAATCAAAAGCGGCTAAAGTGCATGCGTTAATCGCACGTCGCGCCGTGAGGAAAGTCACAAAAACGGCAGGCAGCAACCTGACCTGAATGAGGAGCGCATATGTTTGTATACCGATCGCAGACGCAGCCGGAAGATTTAGGCGATGGCGTAACGCGCCGCGTGCTGGCGCATGGCGGCACGATGATGGCGGTGGAGGTCACCTTTGAACGGGGCGCAGTAGGCCCGCTGCATCATCACCCGCATGAACAGCTGACCTTTGTTTTGAGCGGTCGCTTCGCCTTTACTATCGCTGGCGTTACTCAGGAGGTCAGTGCGGGCGATACCCTCTATAAAGGCCCGAACGTCGAACACGGCTGCGTCTGCCTTGAGGCAGGCACGCTGCTGGATACCTTTACCCCGCAGCGTGCTGACTTTTTGTCGCCGAAGTGACGTTATCAGGAATGCAAAAAACGTCCCGGATAGTCGGCGGTCACCGGAAGCTGCGCCTCGTAGCAGCCAAACAGCCGGTAGCGGTTGACGGCGATGCGGTTGTAGAAATAGTTGCTGATAAAGTCGGGGATAATGAACCTCAGCAGCGAGATCAACCCCCAGGGGAAAGGCATCAGTCGCATAACGCGCAAAATCGCCTGGGCGCGGATCCAGTGACGGTCGCCGTCAATCAGCACGATAGTGCGTATGTTTTCATCCGGCAGTCCGGCAAAGCGCAGCAGCGCCTTACCCTCTTCGCTCTGAACAGCTGCAAAGCGGATGCGATGAGAAAGCTTCCTGCGTAGCAGAAACTTGACCCAGCCATTGCACAGTTTGCAGATGCCGTCATAGAGCACAACTTTTTCGCCTGGCTTGAGGAAGGGTGGCAGTGACATAGTGCTCTCCTTTAATGGCAATTTATTGATTAAGTACGGTCATTAATTGCGCAGACGTCAAGCGGCAGGCGGGGATAAAATAACCGACCCTGCGGCCGGTTTCAGTTTAGCCCTGCCTATACAGGGCGTTACCAGAGGTGAAAGATGTTATGCGCGGCGGCTGTAATTGCTGCTTTAGCCAGCGTTCGGCGCCCTCCGTATCCGGCATGCTGGCGTCAACCTGATATATCGGGCCAGCCGCCATCGGCCTCGCCTGCTCCGCCAGCCGCCGCAGCTCCGGCAGATATTCCGCACCAGGATGCCCTGGCATCCGGTTCGACAGCCGCGCCTGGTAGCGCGCTGCCGCCTCGTCCGGAGATATCGCCATCCACAACTCCAGCACCCGGCTGACGCCCGCGCTCGCCAGCCCCTCCTCCAGTACGCTTTTCGGCTGAAAGCCGAACCAGGCGTCAATCAGGTAGACGCATCCTGGCGGTGCCTGCCCGACGATTTTCCATATCGCCTGATAGGCGGCGCAGCCCAGCTGGCGATTGCGCTGGCGATCCACCGACGCGAAGCTCGCCATAAAGGGCTCTTTTATGCTGTCGAGCGTCAGTACCGGCAGGCTCAGCCGCGCGGCAAGCGCCTGGGTCAGCGTGCTTTTGCCGGAGGCGGGAATGCCGTTTACCAGCACCACCTGTTTGGGTTGGGTTGCGAGCGTCATAAGATATCCATTACCTCCGCCACGCTGTTCGCCTGGCGTAAGCGCGCCAGCGTTTCCGCATTATCCAGCAGCGAGACAATGGCGCGGATGCCCTCTTCAATGTGCGCGTTGCTGTCGCGCGCGCCGAACATAATGACGATATCCGCTTTGTCGCTGCCATCGAACGAGATCGGCTCCTGTAACAGGAGCAGGCTAAAGCAATCTTTAACCACGCCGCTCTCCGGCCGCGCGTGAGGAATGGCAATCCCCTCTTCAAACACATAGTAAGCGCCATGCGTCAGCGTGTTAGCGATAACCGCTTCGGGATAGGAGGCTTTCACATAGCCGCCGCGTACCAGCGGCTGCGCCGCGAGCGCAATCACCTGTTGCCAGTCGCTCGCCCTGACGCCGACCTGAATGGCGTTGGCCTCCTGTAATACCTGTTTAATACTCATCAGGTCTCCTCAGATCGACTTGCGCATAATATTGCGCAGCGTATCCATTTTGACGAACAGCGCATCCATTTCAGTGCGGTGATGTTTACTTTTGGCAAATAAGCTCAGCGCCCGGTTATAGGCCTGCATTAATTGCTTTTGCGCTTCGCCGTCGCGGGAATTTATCTCCAGACGCTGTTCAAGCCCGCTTATTTCTCTGTTTACTTCGCTGGCCTGCTGATTAATTTCCGCCTCATCCACGCTTTTATCTGGCGTGGCCTTTTTCATAAATCCAAACATAGCCTCTCCTGCCCCGAATCGCGCCGGGCAATGATATTTCATGGTGGAAAAAGAAAATTAACGGAACAGCTGGATCTTCTCGACTAACACATCCGTCACGGCGTCATTCGCCGGAACGAGAAAGTTTCGCACGCTGTCGTTCACTTTGCCTTTTTCAAACGTCTGCTTGCAACGCGCCACCCACTGCACGTTCATTTCAGTGCCGACATTGACCTTTTCGATACCGTTGCGCACCGCCAGCCGCATATCTTCATCACTGACGCCGGTACCACCATGCAGCACCAGCGGCGTGCCGGTCGCCTGGGTGATCTCCGCCAGCCGCTGATGCTGGATATGCGCTTTGCCGGTATAGAGGCCATGAACGGTGCCGATGGAGATAGCCAGCATATCGACGCCGGTTTCATTCACGAAGCGTCTGGCGTCTTCTACGGGCGTAAAGGCGATCTCCTCCAGCGCCACTACTTTGCCATCCTCCGAGCCGCCTATTGCGCCAAGCTCCGCCTCTACTGACACGTTGCGCGGGCGCGCCATATCAATAACGCGACGCGTATTCGCAATATTTTCGTCAATCGGCAGATGCGAGCCGTCATACATCACCGAACTGAACCCGGCATCAATGGCGGTCTGAATTGCCGCTAAATCTGAACAGTGATCAAGGTGCAGACAGGTCGGCACATTTTTACTGGCCGACAGCGAACAAATAGCGTCTACCAGCAGCCGGTAGCCTAAATATTTCGCGGTGCCGGTCGAAATCTGGATCATTAAAGGGCTGTTAGTCTTTTCCGCCGCCTTAAAAAACGCGGGCAGCATTTCCAGGCAGTGCAAATTAAATGAGCCAAGCGCTTTAAACTCTCGTTGTTTAGCTACCTGCAGCAGATCGATAAAATTATACAGACTCATGGATATTTTCCTCACGGGGCTTAGTGGATTTTCCGTTAACAAACCAGGCGATCAGGGTAATAAAGAGCACGAACAGCGCGACGAACAGCCAGTTGCCCTGGAAGGCGTGGCCTAATACCAGACCGGTGCTGATAACGTCGGCATCGCTGAAGGTGACGCCGGTGAAACCGTAGCTTTCCAGCATCGGCACCAGAATGGCGGGCAGAAAGGTGATAAACAGCCCATGCACCACGCCGCCGATCATCGCGCCGCGACGACCGCCGAGCGCGTTGCCGAACACGCCAGCCGCGCCGCCGGCGAAGAAGTTGGTGAGCAGCCCGGGCAGGATCATCGCCAGGCCAAACATGGGGAAGACGATCATGCCGATGATCGAACCGAGCGTAGTGGCGAGAAAGCCGACAATCACGGCGTTGGGCGCATAGGGAAACAGCACCGGACAGTCGAGCGCAGGCCTGGCGTTCGGCACAAGCCGCATCGCGATGCCGCGAAACGCCGGCACCAGTTCATTGAGCAGCAGCCGCACGCCGCTGTAGAGCACAAACACCCCGGCGACAAACTGCATCGCCTGCATAAAGGCATACATCAGGTAGTTCATGCCGTTGCTGTAAGAGGCGATAAACGCGGGTCCGGCGGCCAGCGCCGGGATGAGATACATCGGCACCATCACGATGCCCATCGCCAGATAGGTATCCTGCAGGAATTTGAAATTGTCCGGCAGCTTGAGATCTTCCGTAGATCGCGAGCCTTTGCCGACCACTTTCGCCACCGCCGCCTGCACCAGATAGCCGATAGTACAGAAATGGCCGAGCGCGATATCGTCAGAGTCGGTGATGCGCCGTACCACCGGCTGCGCCAGCGCAGGCATCACAACCGCCATAATGCCGCCGAAAATGCCGCCGGTAAGGATCAGTGGGAGTCCGGTCAGTCCGGCCTTATAGCCAATCACGGTGCCGATAGTGGCCATCCACAGCAGCGCCTGCCCGGTCAGGAAAATATATTTAAAGGGCGTAATGCGCGCGATGATGATGTTTACGATAAAGATCACCAGCAGCGTCAGCGCCACTTCCGATCCCAGCTCGCGGTTCGCCAGTCCGGCAATTGCGGCCACATCGGTGATATAGCCCTGCATGCCGAAACCGTGGGTAAATATGGTATTCAGGAAGGTTAGCGCGCCGACAATAATATTGATGCCGGCCATCATTATCAAAAAGCCCAGCAGGGTTTTAAAGGTGCCTTCCACCACTTTACCCGCCGACTTACGCTGCAGCAGCAGGCCAATCAGCGCAATAAAGGCGATAAGAATAGATGCCTGCCCTAACAGATCTCTGACCAGGAAATTAATCACGCTATTCATGATTCGCGACCTTAACATTGTGTTCTTTTAAAAACGCCAGGATCTTTTCTTCAATTTCGCCTTTATCGGTGAGCCGGTTAAGCACAATAACGCGTTTCATCTCTTCCGGGCTGGCGTCGGCGTTTAATACGTCGGCAAAAGCTTTTTGCGTTAAAATAATATCGGACTTAAAGGCATTCGCTTCCGATATGGTGGTGTGATCGATGTCGGCTTCAATTTCCAGCTTCTTTAATACCGCCTTTGCGCTCATTTCGATAGCGAAACTGGAACCCAGTCCGCAGCCGCAGACACATAAAATTTTAAGCATGGCTATCTCCTCAGACTATATTCAGTTGTTTAGCGAGTTTGTAATAATGCCCTTCAGTATCGACAAGACGTTTTTTCATGCTCAATAAATCAATCGGGATAGGTTTATTGCTGCCATTAATAATGACCGCTTTATTCCGCATACCCGACTGAATACAACGCACCACTTCCTCCGCCATAATGGCGCCCTGATAAATCTCCTCGCAGGTGGGATCGCCGTTACGCAGGCCGTAACCAATAATCGTTTTACGAATGCGCACGCCCGTCAGCGGCTCCAGCTGTTTGATCAGGGTGTCGATTGCCCCCTGAAAGCCAGGCGAGTATTCGCGCGTGTAGCCCTCTGAGCAGAGGATCACTACGCTGTTCTGCCGCTCCAGCCGCGCCCGGATCCGTTCTGCCAGCTGCGGCACCGGGATCTGGCACTCCGGGATCAGCGCGAAGTCGGCGTTGCTTTTAATCGCCGAGCGTAGCGTCAGCTCGCCACAGAAGCCACCCAGCAGCTCCGCCATAAAAACGCGTCCGGCAAGCGCCCGGCCGGTATTGCGCAGCTTCGCCACCTCTTTCAATACCTGCTCGCAGGCGGTGGAAAAACCAATGGTGTAATCACTGCCGAAAACATCGTTGTCGATAGTCATGCCGACGCCGAAACAGTTAATGCCGAATTCGCTCAGCGTATGCAAAAACTGCAGTGAACCATCGCCGCCTGCCATAATGACTATTTCTATGCGCAGCGCTTTAAGCTGCCTGGCTATTTGCTCATATTCGCTGCGTACTAATTTCTTTTCGGTTCTGCCTGACTGCATTAAAGGAATGGAGGCGACGGAATAATCAACCAGGTCACGCCAGGCGATCTCCTGATGATGGTTATTAAGCAGACCAGCAATGCCGCCGTTAAATAACACCATCTCCGCCTGAGACAGTCGCGCCACCTGAAAGATAAAATTATTAATTCCGGCGACATCCCCTCCGCTTATCACCATGCCAATTCTCATTGTAAAAACCTCTCTGCTTAATCCGCTCTGAGGTTATTGTTCCGGTGGGCGCCTTTTAAATTTGCAACGAATATCACAAAGTGAGCAGAGACAGAGCGAGGATGAGGCTTGACATGCTCCGTATGGAGGCAATATTTGGGAGGTTAATCGCAGTAGCAAAAAAGAAAGAAATCTCTTTTTTTGGCTATTATTCATTAAGTTGAGATAAAAAACGCTCTGCCATTTTAGTTGCGTACGCTCAGCGAATTTCGCATTTTTCACCATGATGCAGAATTGTGATTTCTACCTCATTTTTACGGCGCATCCACTTATTTAAAGGTTAATTTATGCAAGGGGTGATAATTTCTGGCAAATGATTCTTCAGCAGAGAACAGACTTTAGCGCCAGTAGAAAAGAGAGAATATGAGGTTAACTGATAAGGCGGATTAAGGCGGGAAATAACCTCTCTCTTGTTAAAGAGAGAGGTCTGACATTATTTCGCGTAGGCTTCAGTTGAAATAGTCAGCGTCACGTCGTCGCCGACGGCTGGCACATATTTATCCAGCTTAAAGTCAGAACGCTTGATGGTGCCGGTGGCGTCAAAGCCGATAGCCTGCTTTTTCACCATCGGATGCTCGCCCTGTTTGTTCAGGGTAGCGTGCAGCGTGACCGGCTTAGTGATGCCCTTCAGCGTCAGGTTGCCTTCCACGTCGAACTTGTTATCGCCCTTTGCAACCACTTTGGTGCTGTGGAAGGTCGCGGTCGGATATTTCGCGGTATCAAAGTACTCCGCGCCTTTAAACTCTTTCGTCAGCGCAGGAACATGGCTGTCGATGTGGCTAACTGGCAGCGTAACGTCAACGCGAGAAGCCGTTAGGTTTTCACTGTCAAACACCAGCGTTCCTTTACTGTCAGGAATATCAGCGGTGGGATGGGAAAAGCCAAAATGGGTCCAGGTAACGATAACGGAGGTATGTTCCGGGTTAAGCTCGTACTGCTGAGCGGCCGCCTGTGACAGCGGGACGTAGAGAGCGGTGGCAGCCAGCAGCGGCAGCGCAAGACGTTTAATATTTTTCACTTAGGGTTCCTTTTAAAACAGCCGAATCCCGTTGAGTGTCTCCGAAACGCTTGCGCAGATATAGTGAAGAGTTTTGGTCTTAATTTTCAAATAAATTCAGCAATATCCTGGCGTGATTATTGTCAATGCGCTTAATGCGTCGCCACCACAACGGCGTGATGCCACTGGCTGAGGAGCTGCGCCTGCGCCTGATGTAGCTGCGTCAGCGTAAGGGTCTCTGTTGAGGCCTTATCAAGATTGCGAAGCCCATGTGCCTGGCGTAGCCCGGACTGCAAAGCGCTCGTGGCGTCCGGCGCGGCGTTAAGCTGTGCGTTAAGACGCGCTCTCAACGTTTCCAGCGATTCAGCATCATCAGGTATCCGCAGCTGCTGTAAAAAAAGATGGCACTGCCTGAGCAGCACATCGGGCACGATCTGCGGCGACTGCAAGGCAAAGAGAATGCCGTCGCGGTCGACGCAGCGATGATAGCGGCAGCTGACGACGTAGCCGATCTGCTGTTCGACGCGCATACGCTGGAAAAAACGCGGTTCCATCAGCAGCGCCAGCGCGCGCAGCGCCGCCAGCGATACCTCTGGTGGGCAAGGCAGAAACAGCAGCAGCGCGCCGTCGCGGCTGTGATGTTTCACGGTCAGCCGGTTGCCCTGCACCGGCTCTGCGGCTTTATGGTCTGTTGTCCCAGGCAGCGGCGAGAGCCACCTTGCGATAAGGTCATGCTGCTGCGGCGAGCCGCCATAAAGCGCCGCGCACCAGCCCTCCGCAGGCGCAGCGCTCGCTACAGCCTGTGGCAGGCGTCGCAGCAGCTCGCGGATCGCCACATCGTCCGGCGGCGGCTCGGCGGTCAGGCTGTCTCTCTGCTGCAAGGCGTCCGGCAGTGACGCCAGCCACGCTTCGCTCTCCGGCGGCAATTGCGCCTCCAGCTGCCAGACGCCCTCGATCTCTCGCCAGCTTCCTCTGCCGCCCTGATGACGCAGCAGCGCGAAAAGCGGACGCAGGCAGCGGTCGATAGCGACGGCCGCCGTACGGCTAAGCGTGGTGAAAAAAGGGGGCCGCAGCAGCAGCGTGACCGGATCTTTGCCCGGCGCCAGGTGCAGCAGCGGCGCGCGGGCAGCGGGCGGCGTCAGATGTGGGGCGTGCGTCGCCTGGGGATAAAACCGCAGCGTCGGCAGCGCGCCGTTAAAGTGGCCAGGCGTCCAGGGTTGCAGCGCCAGGGTAAACCCCTGCGTTTCCACCGTTTCGCCCTGCACCGCAGGCGAACTCCAGAGCCTTGCCTGCGGCGCGCTCATCAGCTGGCGCAGCAGCGGGATAAAACCTGCGGTATGGGCGGGCGGCGCAAACCCGAACGCCCGCTCGCGCAGCTGATCGAGCGGCGTAAGCGCGGCAAAACGCTGCTGCGCCAGCCGCAGATAGTGGCGTTGCTGAGCCTGAGAGGTCTGCGCCAGCGCGCGCAGCGCCTGCGGATACCAGGCGCAGATCGCCTCTGGTTGTTCCGTTTCGAACTGCAGCGCCAGCCAGCCGCCTGCGCTTTCCAGGCTAAGCCAGGTAAACTCAAGCTGCTGCGCCCACGCCTGCTGGCGCAGGGCGTGCATCGCGCCACCAGGCGCCTCATCCTGTAAAAACTCGCGCATCAAGGTGACGTTGTCACGTATCGTGGCTATATCGCCGCGCAGAGCGGCGGTGATGCGCAGTTCTCCCGGCCCCTGAGTCGCCAGCGCGATATCCGCATCCCCGGCAAAATGAATTGTATCTGCTGATGGCTCCGCTCTCCCCGACGGCAGTTGCCGGGCAACGCTTTGCGCCAGCTGTTCCAGCTCCTCCAGCGTCTGCGGCCCCTGCAGCCATAGCTGCGTCTGACCCGCCTGAAAGAAGCGCTGATGAAACTGATGCAGCGCCTGCTTAAGCGCCCCGACATCGTCGCCAAAAGCGTCGCGGCTGCCGATATGAAAGCGCTGAAATGCAGATGGCGCGGTGACGCGCGTATTCAGCGCGGCTTCCCGTCTGGAAGGTGTGTGCTGCTGGATCAGCCGATACTCGGCATCAATGACCGCCGACTCCTGCGCGATCGCGTCAGGCGTAAACTGCGGCGCGGCCAGCATATCCGCCAGCCGCGCTACGCCTTCGGCCAGCAGGCTCGCCTCGGCCTCGAAAAACCAGGCGCTGCTGCGCGTCAGCGTGGTGGCGTTGACCCGCCCGCCCGCGGCCTGCACCCAGGGCATCAGCCGCGCATCGCCCTGAAACCGGGCGCTGTCGCTGAACAGCAGATGCTCCAGCAGGTGCGCCAGCCCAGGCCATGCTTCGGGTTCGTCATGGCTGCCCGCCGCAACCTGCGCCAGCGCGGCGGCCTGCCGCGCGTCGGGCTGATGGATCAGCGTCACGCGCAGGCCGTTCAGCTGCAGCTGACGGATATCCAGCACCATCAAAAGGTCCGGGTTTTATAGATAAGCTGCGAATTGGTACGGTTACGGAACTGCAGCTGCCCTATCTTCACATCGCTGCACGCCGCCTCGCGCCTCGCCTCAAGTATTACGTCGTGGTGCGGCGACTTGCTGCACACCGGATCGGCGTTGTCGGCATTGCCGGTCAGCATAAAGGCCTGACAGCGACAGCCGCCGAAGTCTTTCTCTTTCTCGTCGCACGAGCGGCAGGGTTCAGGCATCCAGTCGAAGCCGCGGTAGCGGTTAAAGCCGAAGGAGCGATACCAGATATCCTCCAGCGACTGTTCCAGCACCGACGGAAACGCTACCGGCAGCTGGCGCGCGCTGTGACACGGCAGCGCGGTGCCTTCCGGCGTGACGCTGAGGAAGATCGCGCCCCAGCCGCCCATGCAGGGTTTGGGGCGCTCTTCATAATAGTCCGGCGTAACAAACAGCAGATTGGTCAGGTTGCCAGTGCCGCTCATGCGTTCGCGGTAGCGGCTGACGACCGCTTCCGCCTGCGCAATCTGCTCGCGCGTCGGCAGCAGGCCCTGGCGATTCAGCTGCGCCCAGCCGTAGAACTGGCAGGTGGCCAGCTCTACGTCGTCCGCTTCCAGCTCAATGCAGAGGTCGATAATCTTGTCTATCTGATCGATGTTGTGACGGTGTAACACAAAGTTCAGCACCATCGGATAGCCATGTTTCTTTACCGCTCGCGCCATCTCCAGCTTTTGCTGGAACGCCTTTTTCGACCCCGCCAGCGCGGCGTTTAGCGTCTCGTCGCTGGCCTGGAAGCTAATCTGGATATGGTCCAGACCCGCCTCGGCGAACGCGTCCAGCTTCTTCTCGGTCAGGCCGATGCCGGAGGTAATCAGGTTGGTGTAGAAACCAAGATCACGCGCGGCGCGGATCAGCTCCGGCAGATCTTTACGCGTCAGGGGTTCGCCGCCCGAAAAGCCGAGCTGCACGCTGCCCATGGCGCGCGCCTGGCGAAACACCTCAATCCACTGCGCCGTGGTCAGCTCTTTCTCCTGCTGGGCGAAGTCGAGCGGATTCGAGCAGTAGGGACACTGCAGCGGACAGCGGTAAGTCAGCTCCGCCAGCAGCCAGAGCGGCGGATTGACGGCAGGTTTATTCTGGGTCACGAAATATAATCCACTTTTGTTCATGCGCCGCGCGCAGAAACTCTTTAACGTCTTCGCCGACGCCGCCCGCTTCCGGGAAGCGCGCGTCGAGGTCGGCGATAATAGCGGCCACACTCTCTTTTCCGTTTACCCGTTCCAGAATGGCGGCAGCCGTTTCATTCAGCTTCGCCATGCCTTCCGGATAGAGCACCACATGGCTCTCCTGCGCGGCTTCCCACTGCATACGATAGCCGCGGCGGAACGCGGGGATAGAGTTTTCATTCATGGGGTTATACCAGTCGTGTAGTGTGCCAGGCCGCCTTATCGGTGACCGTATGGTAAGGCGGACGATTCAGCGCGTAGGCCATGGTCATGGCGTCCAGCATGGTCCAGAGAATATCGAGCTTGAATTGCAGGATCTCCAGCATTCGGTTCTGCTTCTCTACCGTATCGCAGAACTCAAGCGCCAGCGCCAGGCCGTGTTCGACATCGCGGTTCGCCTGGCTCAGGCGGCTGCGGAAATAGAAGTAGCCCTCTTCCTTGATCCAGGGATAGTGCTGCGGCCAGCTGTCGAGACGCGACTGGTGGATCTGCGGCGCGAACAGCTCGGTCAGCGAGCTGCAAGCCGCTTCCTGCCAGTTAGCGTGGCGCGCGAAGTTAACATAGGCGTCGACGGCGAAGCGCACGCCCGGCAGCACATGGCGCTCCGACAGCAGCTCCTCGCGCGTTAACCCTACCGCTTCACCCAGCTGCAGCCAGGCTTCAATGCCGCCGTCGTGGCCGTTGCTGCCGTCGTGATCGAGAATACGCTGCACCCACTTGCGGCGCGTTGCGGGATCGGGGCAGTTCGCCATGATCGCCGCATCCTTCAGCGGGATACTGGTCTGATAGTAGAAGCGGTTCGCCACCCAGCCCTGGATCTGCTCGCGCGTCGCGTCGCCGACCCTGTCGCCGCCGTCCGCCGCCTCGCCGGGCGGCCGCTGCTCATGGTGCATGGCCGGCAGGACCGGACCGTCAC
This sequence comes from Pantoea sp. UBA5923, assembly GCF_002431095.1. Classification (NCBI taxonomy): domain Bacteria; kingdom Pseudomonadati; phylum Pseudomonadota; class Gammaproteobacteria; order Enterobacterales; family Erwiniaceae; genus Pantoea; species Pantoea sp. UBA5923. Next base: position 28,023 of record NZ_DJDN01000011.1, read on the forward strand.
GCCCGACCAGGCGC
>NZ_DJDN01000010.1:0-140329 GCF_002431095.1 Pantoea sp. UBA5923
ATCCCGGCTTCCGGCAGCCTCCACGCCGCGCTCCGCGCGGTCCCTTCGTTACTTACGTCAGCCTTACGGACCGCGCGGATTCGCCGTCCTGGCTCATGCCGCGCTCTCGCCGACGTCCTGTCGGCTCGTCCTGGCCGCCGCGCGCGCCTCAGCGTGTCGGATGCCTCTGGCACACCCTCGCCTGTGAGTTCCTATCTTTTTATAAACGGCTGCGTTGTCTGACGCTTGCAGCGATAAGGTTGTGTCTTCTGGAATCAGGATTCGCCGTTCTGGCCGCTATGTGTGCCTCAGCGGGTCGGATGCCTCTGTCACACCCTCGCCTGTGAGTTCTTATTTTTTTATACACGGCTGCGTTGTCTGCGCTTGCAGCGATAAGGTTGTGTCTTCTGGAATCAGGATTCGCCGTTCTGGCCGCTGTGTGCGCCTCAGCGGGTCGGATGCATCTGGCACACCCTCGCCTGTGAGTTCTTATTTTTTATAAACGGCTGCGTTGTCTGACGCTTGCAGCGATAAGGTTGTGTCTTCTGGAATCAGGATTCGCCGTTCTGGCCGCCGCGCGCGCCTCAGCGTGTCGGATGCCTCTGGCACACCCTCGCCTGTGATTTCTCATTTTTATAAAAGGCTGTGCTGTCTGAATGCAGGGTTCGCGCATACAGCCATAAGGCCGTTGGTAAAAAAACAGAACTTGCAGCGAGGGTTGTGGGGGCCATCGCAGCCGCTGAGCGGAGGAGGGATTTCAGGACGAGCGGCAGGGATGCCGCGAAGAGGCTGGCATGAGCCAGGGATGGCGAATCCAGCCGGTCCGTCAGAAATCCTGACGAAGCGAAGGAACCCGCGCAGCGGGCGGCGGAGCTGGCCCAGGGCGCGGGTGCAGGGCCGACGCCTTGCGGCCCTGCTCGGTCGCCCGCAGAGGGCGGAATGGAACTGCCCGGCTGTCGGGCGAACGAAACCTGCACTGAGCCTCCCCCGCTGTTAAGCGAACGAAACCCGCGCTAAAGCCCCCCGCCTGTCGTGCGAGCGAAACTCCCGGACACTATCCCACCATCATATTCGCTACCAGCTGCTTGCGCCCCTGCCCGTCATCCTCGGTATAAACGCCCTGCAGCTCCGGCGAGAAGCCCGGCAGCTGGTTGATGCCCTCCTCCAGTGCCAGGAAATAGCGCTGCACCGCGCCGCCCCAGACTTCGCCCGGCACCACGCAGAGCACGCCAGGAGGATAAGGCAGCGCCCCTTCGGCGGCGATACGCCCTTCGGCTTTCGCGATCGGCACCAGCTCGACGTCGCCGCGAATATAGGCCTGATGCGCATCCTGCGGATTCACCTTCACCGCCGGGAAATTTTTCTGGCGGAACATCGCCTTTTGCAGATCTTTTACGCCGAAGCTGACATAGAGATCGTGCATCTCCTGGCAGAGCTGACGCAGGGTATAGCCCTTGTAGCGCACCTGATTCTTGCGATAAATCGTCGGCAGCACCTCCGCCAGCGGCGCATCCTCTCGGACATGCTGTTCAAACTGCGCCAGCATCGCCACCAGATGCGCCATCTTCTCCGGGCTCTCCGCTGGCGTCAGCAGAAACAGGATAGAGTTAAGATCGCACTTCTCCGGCACGATGCCGTTCTCGCGCAGATAGTTCGCCAGAATGGTGGCGGGAATGCCAAAGTCGGCGTACTCCCCGCTCGCCGCGTCGATGCCCGGCGTCGTCAACAGCAGCTTGCAGGGATCGACCAGATACTGATCCTGCGCGTAACCGGCAAAGCCGTGCCATTGCGCCTCCGGCTCAAAGCTGAAGTAGCGGCTGTCGCTGGCGATGCTTTCCGTCGGCGCATCCTGCCAGCGTTCGCCGTTTACCTGCTCCGGCACAAACGGCAGGATCATTTCGCAGCGTTCAAGGATAGCCTTGCGCGCCTCGATGCCGAGCGTCACGCACGACTGCCACAGCAGACGGCCCGCATCGCCCTGATGCATTTTGGCGTTTACGTCCAGCGCGGCGAACAGCGGATAAAACGGGCTGGTAGAAGCGTGCAGCATAAAGGCGTTATTCAGCCGCTTATGCGGGCAAAAGCGCTTCTGGCCGCGAATATGGTTATCTTTTTTATGGATCTGCGAGGTCTGCGAAAAGCCTGCCAGCTGCTTATGCACCGACTGGGTGACGAAAATGCCCGGATCGTTCTCGGTCAGCTCCAGCGTCAGCGGCGAAGTGCCCGCCATCACCGGAATAAACTGCTCATAGCCGAGCCACGCCGAGTCGAAGAGGATGTAGTCGCAGAGGTGTCCGATGCGATCCACCACCTGCCGCGCGTTATAGACCGTACCGTCGTAGGTGCCGAGCTGAATAATCGCCAGACGGAACGGACGCGCTTCCCCGGCGCGCTGCGGCGCGACCTGTTTGATCTGCTCGCGCAGCCAGGCCTCGTCGAAGCAGTGCGCGTCGATGCCGCCGATAAAACCGAAGGGATTACGCGCCGCCTCCAGATAGACCGGCGTCGCGCCCGCCTGAATCAGCGCGCCGTGATGGTTCGATTTATGGTTATTGCGGTCGAACAGCACCAGATCGCCGCGCGTCAGCAGCGCGTTGGTTACCACTTTATTAGCGCTGGAGGTGCCGTTAAGCACAAAGTAGGTTTTATCCGCATTAAACACTTTCGCCGCAAACTTCTGCGCATCTTTCGCCGAGCCTTCGTGGATAAGCAGATCCCCCAGCTTGACGTCGGCGTTGCACATATCGGAACGAAAGAGATTCTCCCCGTAAAAGTCGAAAAACTGCCGCCCCGCCGGATGCTTTTTGAAAAACGCCCCGCCCTGGTGTCCCGGACAGGCGAAGGTGCTGTTCTGCATATCGACGTAGCGCATCAGCGTGTCGAAAAACGGCGGCAGCAGGTTCGCCTCATACTCCGCCGCGGCCGTTTCCAGCGCCGCCCAGGCTTCCGCAGAGCCGTCCAGCTCGCCGGTCACGCCCGGCAGGTGCAGCACCTCCTCTTCCCAGGCGTTGGCGACAAATACCGGCAGGTTGAAGCCGGTATGGCGCAACAGCGCCAGCACGCCGCTGCGCGTATCGGCCAGCGAGACGACCACTGCCGCCACGTCGGTAAAGTCGGTATTGTCCAGCGTCACTACGTCACGCCCGGTATTCAGGGTAAGGCTGGGAGCCAGAGCAGCGCTGGCGGCAATTTTCAGTAGTGTCATAACACAAATCCCCAACGGTGAAGGATGAGTGGGTGCCAGAGGCACAGCAATGGGGAAGATTCCCCGGCGAATAACGTCAGGCGGAGGCGGAGCAAAAGGTAAAGCCGCACCCGATAGACATCAGTAAAGCCAGAGCGCGTCTGTCTTTACGCATGCCCAACAGCGAACGTTTAGCTGGCCTCACCGCATGGTGAGCGGGAAATGCTGAGCGAAGATAGCAGAGGAGATCGCCTTACGCGCAGGGTAACGCGAGCGGAGGCAAGTGCGGTTGCGCATTGTTCCGACCATAACGACATCCTCACGAGTAAGCGGAAAAGAGGGCGCAATAATGTCATTTTTCTCGCGCGAGGACAACCCGGCAAAAGTAAATAACCTTGCCAACCAACACAACTTAAACATATGATAATTAAAGAGTTAAATAAAAAGCCCTACAGATAATTGCTTAATTATCTTAACTTTATGAAATGTTATGCAACAGCCGGCGCGTCCAGGCATCATGTGCCCCTTCTCTACCTCTTCCCGCCGCAGAGGAGTAGACTGACCGGCATATTTCCTATTGCCGGAGGCTGCATGTTTAAAGCATTAGTCATTGAAAATGATGAGCAAGGCTACCGCACTAACCTGAAAGATCTCAACGAATCCCAGCTGCCCGACCATGACGTCACCCTCGATGTCGCCTGGTCCACGCTGAACTATAAAGACGCGCTGGCCATCTGTAATAAGGGGCCGATTGTGCGGCAGTTCCCTATGGTGCCGGGCATCGATTTCGTCGGTCGCGTTACCGCCAGCCGCCATGCGGAGTGGCAGCTAGACGATGTGGCGCTGCTGACCGGCTGGGGCGTCGGCGAGAAACAGTGGGGCGGCCTGGCGCAGAAGGCGAGCGTTCCTGGCGACTGGCTGGTGGAAGTGCCTGCCACTCTGAGTCCGCTGCAGACCATGGCGATTGGTACCGCGGGTTTGACCGCGATGCTGTGCGTGATGGCGCTGGAGAAACAGGGCGTCACGCCTGACCGCGGCCCGGTACTGGTCACCGGCGCCAGCGGCGGCGTCGGCAGCTTCAGCGTTAACCTGCTGGCACGCCTGGGATTTGAGGTGATTGCCGCCAGCGGACGCGCAAGCGATGAGGGCTATCTGATCGATACGCTCGGCGCGCGTTCGGTTATCGAGCGCAGCGAGCTGTCGCAGCCAGGGAAACCGCTGGCGAAAGAGCGCTGGGCGGCCGCCATCGACAGCGTCGGCAGCCATACGCTGAGCAACGTGCTGGCGTCAACCCAGCGGGACGGCGTGGTTGCCGCCTGCGGCATGGCGCAGGGCCTGGATCTGCCCGCCAGCGTCGCGCCCTTTATTCTGCGCGGCGTGACGCTGACCGGCGTCGACAGCGTAATGTGCCCGAAACCGCTGCGCCAGCAGGCGTGGCAGCGGCTCGGGGAACTGCTGAGTGACGATATTCTGACGCAGCTCACTACGCTAATACCGCTCAGCGAAGCGAAACAGGGCGCGCAGGATCTGCTGGACGGCAAGGTGCGCGGCCGCCTGATCGTTGACTGTCGTTAAGCGTTCTGATGCAGGGCGGCGTCGCGCAGCAGCACCGCAAGGCGCTCCAGCGCGAACTGCGCGCCCTGCTCCATCACCGATTTCGGCTCGCCCTCGAAGCGTCGCATCTCAGCCACCACGCTGCCGTCAGGCAGTGCCCAGCCAAACCAGATAGTACCCGCTGGCGTGCCGTCTTCGCCGCCGTCTGGCCCGGCATAGCCGGTAATCGACAGGCTGACCGGCTCGCCGGAACGTTCGCGCGCGCCGATCGCCATCTCGCGCGCGGTCTGTTCACTGACGGCGGTATGCTCTTCAAGGGTCTCCGGCCGCACGCCCAGCAGCTGGCTTTTCGCATTATCGCTGTAGGTGACAAAGCCGCTGGTATAGAAGTTGCCGCTGTTTGCTACCTTCGCCAGCGTCATGCTGATCAAGCCGGCGGTGCAGGATTCGGCGGTCGCTAACCGCCACTCAGAGGAGAGAAGCCGCTCGCCAAGCTGTTCGGCGGCCTGATCTAATGCATCGTTCATACTTTGCTTCCCTGTTTGTGGATTCAGAATAGAAAGTATGGTCGAAAATCGGCGCGCCGTTAAAGGCTAACGCTATGAATAGTAAGCCAAACGGCTTCAGGCGCGCAGCCGGATGCCTGGTCTGCCGCTCTCAGGGTCAGGAGAAACGCGCAGGTCTGCCCGATACCAGCGCCTCAGCGTCTCTTCGGTCATCACCGCCTGCGCCGGGCCTTGCGCCACCAGCCTGCCCTGATGCAGCAGCAAAATGCGATCGGCCCAGAGCGCGGCGAGGTTAAGATCGTGCAGCACAATGCACACGCTAAAATCTTTCTGGCGTGAAAGCCGATGCAGCAGGCGCAGCGCCTGCTGCTGCCAGAAGAGATCGAGCGCCGAGGTCGGCTCATCCAGAAACAGCCAGCCGCGCGGCGCGCCGTTCTGCCAGAGCTGCGCCAGCACGCGCGCCAGCTGCACCCGCTGCTGCTCGCCGCCGGAGAGCTGTCGATAGTCGCGTTCGGCCAGTTTTCCGCAGTCGGTCAATGCCATCACCTCTTCGACCACGGCTTGCGTATCCCCGCCTGGCCAGGGCGCGCGGCCCATCGCCACCACCGCGGCGGCGGGCAAAGAGAAGGCGACCGGATTCTGCTGACGCATTACCGCGCGCCGCTGCGCCAGCCTCACGCGTGGCCACTCGGCTAAAGGCCTGTCGCCCAGCCGACACTCGCCGTAATCTGGCGTCAGAAAGCCAGTCAGCATACGCAGCAGCGTCGATTTGCCTGCGCCGTTCGGGCCAATCAGCGCCACCAGTTCGCCCGGCACCAGCGACAGATCCAGCGAATCGATCAGCAGCCTGCCGCCCCGTGAATAGCGCAGGTTGCGCGCCTCTAACTGTTCCACTATTCCACTCCTCGCTGCTGGCGCAGGATCAGCCAGAGAAACCAGGGGCCACCCAGCAGGCTGGTCAACAGGCCCACCGGCATTTCGGCTGGCGCCACTATGATGCGCGCCAGCGTATCCGCCAGCAGCAGCAGGATGGCGCCCGCCAGCGCCGAACCTGGCAGCATCCAGCGATGATCGCTGCCGAGACAGAAGCGCATCATGTGCGGCACCACTAAGCCGACGAAGCCGATAATGCCGCTTACCGAAACCGCCGCGCCCACCAGCAGCGCGCTCAGCACCAGCAGCTGCCGCTGCGTGCGTCTGACATCAATCCCCATATAGTGGGCATCTTCTTCGCCCAGCTGTAGCAGATTAAGATGGCGCGCGCGAAGCAGGGTCAGCAGCAGCGACGGAAGGATAAAGGCGGCGCACACTGCCAGCATTGGCCACTGCGCCTGGCTCATGCTGCCCATTCCCCACAGCGACAGCTGGCGCAGCTGCTGGTCGTTGCTCAGCCAGGAGAGCACCCCCACCACCGAGCTGCACAGCGCGTTAATCGCGATGCCCACCAGCAGCAGACGCGCCAGATTCCCCAGCGCCAGCCGACTGAGGCTAAAAATCACCGCCATCACCGCCAGGCTACCGAGAAAGGCCGCCAGAGACGGTAGCCAGAGCGCCAGCAGCGGCGGTAGCGCCAGCGGCAGGCTAATAGCGATGGCTACTGCCAGCCCCGCGCCGCTGCTGATGCCGAGCAGGCCGGGATCGGCGAGCGGGTTGCGAAACAGTCCCTGCATCACCGCGCCGGAAACCGCCAGCGTCATGCCGATCAGCACCGCCAGCAGCACGCGCGGCAGGCGAATATTCAGCCATATCTGCCAGACCATATCGCTGAGCGGCGCCTGCCACAGCGCGCGCAGCGAGAGCGTCATCGCGCCCAGGTTCGCCGCTATCGCCATCGCCGCCAGCATGCTAATCAGCATCAGCGCCAGCCAGCGCAGCGCGGTTGGATTAGCCATGGCGCGCCGCTTCCGCCGCTTTGCGCAGCTTAACGATCGCGCCCGGCGTATCCAGACCAAAGCCGAGCAGCGCCATCTCATCGATCACCAACAGGTTTTTATGCTGGCCTGCGGGCGTCAGCGCCAGGCCGGGCAGTCGCCACACCTTCTCTTCATCGCCTAAGGTTTTTAGCCCGTCGCTGCCGATAACCACCAGATCCGGCGCGGCGGCGATAATGCCCTCCTGCGACAGCGTCTGATAATGCGGCATCGTTCCCATCGCATTGATTAAGCCTGCGCTGCGGATAGCGCTGTCGGCGGCGGTATCCCCGCCCGCCGCCAGCGACTTCATGCCGCTGTGCGTCATAATAAACAGCACCCTCACCGGCAGCGGCTGACTCGGCAGCGTCGCCAGCGTCCGGTTAACCTGCTCCGCCAGCGCCTGCGCCTCCTCATCACGATGCAGCGCCTTGCCGATGGTGGCGATCTTTTGCGGGATAGCCTTGAGGCTATTCTCGCCGGTTACCTCCACCACCTTTACGCCCGCCTGGGCGATCTGCTGCAGCGCCAGCGAGGGTTTCGCCTGCGCGCTGCTCAGCACCAGCGTCGGCTCTAGCGCCAGAATGCCTTCGGCGTTGAGCTGACGCATATAGCCGATATTCGGCAGCCGCTTCGCCAGCGCCGGATGCTGACTGGTGCTGTCGCGCGCCACCAGCGCCTGCTGGCCCCCCAGTGCATAGACGATCTGCGTGACGTCGCCGCCGATAGAGATAATGCGCTCCGCTGCGAACGTCGGCAGCGCCAGCAACAGCAGCCAGGGGATCAGCCGTTTCATGCTGCCTCTCCCGCCGCGCTCAGCGAAGTTACCTGCTCGCGCCAGCGCGTCTGCTCCGGCGTGCCTTCGCTGCGCTGGCCGTAGAGCTGCGCGATCTGCGTGCCATCGGCGGCGAACAGCTCCAGGCTGGTGACGAAGCCGTCGCCGCTCGGTTTGCGCGTCACCCAGCTCTCATGGATGCGATCCGCCATCAGATGCAGCGTAAAGTTTGAATTGAATACGTTGAGCCAGTTTCCTGTCGGTACGACCTTTTCCAGCGCGCCGGTGAAGATTTGCGTGCAGCCCCGATTGCCGACGAAAATCATAATTTCATTCCCCTCCTCCTGCACCTGCGCCAGCAGACGCGCCAGCGAGTTGTTATCTACGCGCCACGCCAGATCGTCTCCCGCCGCGCAGAACGCCTGCAGCCGTGAAACGTTATGACGTTTCAGCAACCGGAAAAACTGGTGCACGTCAGTCATGGCGCGCCACTCGCTGTCGAGGGCGGCGGCGTCGAAATCGCAGGCGAAATTAGCCGCTTCCGCCGCCTCGACTCTCAGCTCGGCGGGCGCGTTATCAACAAAGCGCGCAATCAGCACCTGCCAGGTGTTCATATCGGTATGGTCGGTGGCGTAGATTTTCAGCACCGCCTCGCCGTAATGGTCAAAGATCTGGATACTCTGCCGCTCGCCGCGCGCGCTCTGCTCGCGCAGAAAGAAAGCGCTGCGCCACTGGTCAGGGAAAAACCGCAGGTCGAGCGCGCGTGGATTAAGCACCAGCCCGGCGTGGTCGCCCAGCCTGACGTTCTGGTAATGGCCGAGGTGCTCATGCACCGCATAAGCATTGCGGGTGATATTTTTCGTTTCGCCGACCGCTTCCAGCGCCAGCATCAGCTCGCGAAACTGCGGCTTCAGCGGCTGCGCCTCATGGCCGACGCGGGCGTGGCACAGCTCGGCTTCGCTGATGCCCATCAGGGCCGCGAGGTCGCGGGCATATTTTTTCGGATGTTCGCTTTTCACTAGCTGGTACTGCTGCCAAAGTGGGTTCATTGCGCGTTGCTCCCTTCAGAAAGCGCCCTGCGCCTGCGCAGGGCGGACGAGTGATTAAAATTCGACGTTAACGCCCAGTTGATACGTACGGCCCGGCATTACCGCCAGCGCCACATCATTGCGATCCTGCGCCGTGTCGGTGGTCAGCTGGCGGCTGCTGGTGTAATCCCAGTATTTGCGGTCGGTCAGGTTATAGACGCCGCCGCTTAGCCGGACATTTTTCGCAACCTGCCAGTAAGCGGTAGCATCCACCATGCCATAGCCCGGCACGCGCATATATTCGCTGGTGGAGTCGGTAATCGCCGAACCTGTATTGCTGTAGCTTTCGCGGTTGGTCTCGGTGGCGCGCTTGCCTTTAACAAAGGTCGCGGTAACGGCGGCGCCATAGCCGCGCTGCGCATCGTCCCACGCCAGGCCGACGATCGCCTTCAGCGGCGCGACGCTGTCGAGATCGACATATTTGTCGCCCGTGTAGTTCGATTTTGACTTCCCTTCGTTATAGCCCAGCGCAAAGGTGGCGCTCAGCCCGTCGACCGGCTGGAACCAGGTGCCAAAGTTAACTTTGGTGGTCAGTTCGGCGCCGTAGATATAGGCTTTATCGCGGTTTTCCGCCTGGTAAGAGGTGTAGATATTGCTCGGCACGTTAACAAATTTTTCAGGGTTGCCAGAGCGGGTGTAGCGCGTGTAGGCGATAAAGTTTTTGTACTGGTTGTAGAACAGCGAGGTATTCACCGTGACGCCTTCTGTCACCTGGCCTTTCAGACCCCATTCAATATTATTGCTGGTTTCCGTTTTCAGATCCGTGTTGCCGATCAAGGCATACTGGGCGGTGCCTGCATAGCTGGCGCCCATATTCCATGAGCCGTAAAGCTGGCTGGCGGTCGGGAACTGCACGCCGCGCTTGTACTGCAGGTAAGTGATCAGTGCAGGCGTCAGATCGTACTGGAAGGTGAGCGACGGCAATACCTTAGTATCGCTGTTGTCGGAGCCGTAAAGCGCTTCCAGCTGTTCTGCAGTCAGCATGCTGCTGCCGGAGGCGAGATCGGAGAGGTCGCGCGGTTTGGTGTTCTGGTACATTACGCGCACGCCGGGGAGCACCGCGAAGTTATGGCTGGCGAGGTCGAAATTGATTTTGTCCTGGACGTAGCCCGCTACGGTATAGCTGCGACTGTCGGCCTGCGGCTGCATAATCGCGCCAGCGTTACCATACGACGAGGTTGAGGTAGAGCGGAACGGACGCTCGTTTTTTTCCGTACGGGCGTTAATACCGGCGCTCATTTCATGACGGCCCAGGGTTTTAGTGGCGCGCGTGTCAAAGCCCAGGCTATCGGTATTGTAGTCCGACCAGACCCTTTTATACGCGGTGGCGCTGCTCGGCATCCAGGTGTTGTCGTGCGACTCGGTTTTCTGCCAGTAGAGACGCGTGGTCAGCGTATCAAGCAGGTCATTGTAAGGCGTCCACTCATCCCCGAGGCTGACGCCGAAGCGGCGCGTATCGCTCTGCTGCTGCGTGGTACCCCAGACGGCAGTGCCGGCACTGTTCCAGCCATCGTAGTGGGTATGGTTAGTTTTCTGGTAGTAGTCAAAAGTGGCGCTCAGCTTATGCCGATCGTTCGGCTGCCAGATGCCTGAGGTCATAAAGGCATCAGAGTGCCAGTTGGCCGGATAAGATGCTTTCACGCCGCTGTTGTTTCTGGTTTCCTGACCGTCACGGCGGCTGTAGACGAACACCCCGCGCAGCTCGTCGTCGCCCGCTGCCGCCGTGATGCCGTTGTGCCAGCTACGGTTAGAGGAGTCGTAGTCGCTCTGATAGCCGAAATAGGTGTGTTTGCTGCTGCTCAGGTAGTCATCGGCGCTTTTGTTATGGAAAGAGACGTTACCGCCGATAGCGGTGTTAGGCTGGCTGACCGCCGTTGCACCCTTTTCAATATCTATGCTGCCGAACATATAGGGATCGATATAGTCGCCGCGACCAATACCAAAAGTGTTATTGCCGACGCGGCTGACATAGGGTCGGCCTGTGGCGGTCGGTAGCGGAATGCCGTCAACGTCGAGTCCGACGCGATTGCTCTCCAGACCGCGAATGTTGTAGCCAGTGTAGCCTGCGCGGTCGAAGCCGCTTTTACCTACTGAAGAGCCGCCTGCCGCTCCGTTGGCGCTGATTAACGGCTCGTAACGCATAATAGAGCCGAAATCGTTCGCCCCGCGTTTCTGAAGGTCATCGGCGGTAAGAGTGGTTTTATTTCCCGCGTCAGGTTTCGGTGCGGTAACGGTCATCACAGGCTCGCTGCTGTTTTTTTCAGCGGCAAGTGTGTCGCTGTCGGCATAGCCGCAGGCTACGTGAACTGAAGAGGCCAGCAGCGCAATTTTGCAAAGCCGCTGTTGGGTCAATCCCTGAAACATTAAAGACATAAGCGCAAATACCTTTATAAATGTTAGTATTCGCTCACTTACTTGCTATCAGTAGTCAGACTACGGTTTCGCACATAAAAACCGTAAAAAGAAACACCGTTTTTATTATGATTAATTACGCAAGGACTGTAATGCAAGTGGGAATCATTATCAACTAGGCGCAGATTAAGATGTATCTTATACCGCACAATTTGCTAATCTGCGCGTTACGTCATTGACTACTGCCACTCTGGAAAATCGCCATGACTGAGAAACCCACCATCACTATCCACTACTGCACGCAGTGTAACTGGCTGCTGCGCTCCGCCTGGATGGCGCAGGAACTTTTACATACCTTCGCAGACGATCTGGCGGCAGTCACGCTCCGGCCCGGCACCGGCGGGATTTTCGTGATTACCATTAATGATGAAATTCTCTGGGAGCGTAAGCGCGACGGTGGCTTTCCAGACGCGGCGGCGCTAAAGCAGCGCGTGCGCGACGTCTGCTTCCCGGAGCGTTCACTGGGACATGTGGATAAGAAGAAAAGCTGAGAAAGAGGCTTTAGCTGGCGGCGATCTTATCCGCCGCCGCATTCAGCGCGTCGACGATATTCTCCAGCGCTTCCGGCGTAATAGCTTCCTGCGACAGGCGGTTATTCAACACGGAACGAATCCGATGGATGGCTTGCTCTACATCAGGAATGCTGCGGTTATTGACCAGGATAGCCAGCGAGGAGAGACGCTCGATAATATGTTCGACAGCTGCCTGCTGTTCTGCCAGCAGCGCACGTCCCGCCGCGTTCAGCGTATAGGCTTTGCGCGAGGCCTGCGAATCCACTACGCGGATAGCGTCCATCTCCTCCAGCAGCGTCAGGTTAGGATAAATAATGCCGGGGCTGGGAGAGTATTCCCCTTTGGAAAGCTCTTCGATTGATTTGATTAGCTCGTAGCCATGCGCATCGTTTTGCGCCAGAAAGTGCAGCATTAACAGGCGAATATCGCTGGCATCCAGCATCTTCTCACGACGTTTACGGCGACCGCCGCAGCCACCGCGCGCGGGGGAATCCTGATGACACGAGAAAGCCGGATCCTGTTTCATTGCCTGCCTGAAGGAGGAGTATGGTCGGGAGGGAGATAGTAGTCCGCCGCCTGGCAAAATTCAACACGGGCGGCGGCGGCGGCTTATTTTGCGTGCCAGTAAGCGACGGCGCGCACAAAGGTGGCATCCAGGCCGCGACGCTCGACAAAGTAGTCGCCGAGCGCTTTCGCGAAGTCGCCTTCGCCGGTCAGCCAGATAAAGTAATCTGACGACGGAACGGCGATGTTATCCAGCGCGGCAATAAGCGCGTCGAGTTTATTCGCCTCTGCCGCGCCGCTCCCGAGCCAGTGGGCATTCACTCCGGTTAAATCGGGCAGATAGTCGCGCCCGGTCGCTTCATCTACGCAGGCGAACAGATGCAGATCCTGCGCCTCGATAGCCGCCTGACGGCGCTTAAAGGCAGGCAGGCCGGTTTCGTCGCAGACATAGAGCTGAAACCGGTAGTCGATCGGCACCACCAGCGAGCCGCGCGGGCCGCCCATAATGAGCCGATCGCCCTCTTTCGCCTGCTGCGCCCAGTTGCTGGCGACGCCGCCGTTGTGGATGTAAAAGTCGAGCGTTAACGACGCTTCGCCGTCGAAGGCGAGCGGCGTATAGTCGCGCGCTGGCGGACGCGCGCCATTCGGCCAGACGATGCCGTCATCAGTCATCTGCGGCAGCTGCTGAGCGTCGTCGCTGTTCTGCGGGAAAAAGAGCTTGATATGGTCGTCAAAGCCCGGCGAATTAAAGCCTGCCAGATCGCTGCCGTGAAAGGTGACGCGCCAGAATTCACCCGCAACCAGCGTTTTGCTGGCGACGGTTATATGGCGAAAACGCAGCTCGTTGCGCACGCGCTGCGGCGCGCGGCTTCTGGACGCTCTGTTGTCGGAATGCATAGTTTCTCCTTTTACGAAGCCGGTTAGCGTCGCCGGCTGCGGACGTCAATGCGTAAGAAAGTCAGAAATGATTCTCATTTGAGACGCTCAGATTACTCATGATATATCTTACGCGCAAGGATCGATTGTGCTATTTCCGCGCAGCCGAACGGGCACGCAGGCCAGCGCCTGCATGCGAAAAGTAAAGGAGAAAGGGTAAAGCGAAGGCGCGCTGAACCGGCGCGCGCAGCGATCAGACGTTGTCGTTGAAGGCGTCTGAGCTGAAGTGCTTCTGCGAATGCTGCGGCAGCGCGTTATCGCCCTGGATTTCGTGCTGGGTCGGCTGGGCGTGCGGATGCAGTCCAGCAGGCGGCGTAAAGGGTTCAGCCATCTGAGCGCTGGCAAAGAGCGGCAAAGCAGCAAGCGCCGTAGTAAGTAACAGCGAAGAAAGTTTCATGATTGTCGTCGTTTTATATCTGGTTCGGAAAGAACCTGAAAGGCAGATGAATATCCAGTCCGGCCAGCCTTATGCACGATATACGCATGGCTTCCGGGTTAAGGCAGGAATTTTACGCCAGAAAGCGCTTCTGTTTTATAAAATCGTGCGGTTTATCACGTTTCACCGCACGAAAGGCTGCTGTCAGCTCGGGGTGACAGGCACAGAGAAGAGACCCACCAGCGCATCAGGCGTTGAGGCTTTCATATCCAGACGCAGCAGATCTTTTCCCTGACGGCGCGCGACGCCCAGCGCGGGCAGATGCACATAGTAAAGATCGGCGATAAAGCGCGTCAGCTGTTCCGGCGAGCCTTGCCAGGAGAGAGTGGCGTAAAGGCCGCGCGCCGACGTCCAGTTGACGATATTCGGCCCCAGAATATCGGCGTGCTGACTCTCCAGCGCCTGGAACAGGCTGATATGCTGCTGTTCCGCTGAGTTGCCGGGGCCATACTGAAAGCCGAGCCAGCCGCGATCGACCTTCTGACCAGCCAGACGAACAAAGTTGCGCGCCTGCTGCGCAACGGTCTGCGCATGGTCACGCACGTAGTCACCGAATTTACACTCCCACTCAATCAATTCGCCGCGCAGCTGTAGCTCATCGCGCTCTACCAGCTGCGCCTGCATCATTTCGCCATGAATAGAGATAGGCCCGTGAAAACTTTTCAGCTGCAGGTCAGGTATGCGGCGGAAAGCGCCCGGCGTGAGGGAGAAATGATTCTTGAACACGCGGGTAAAGTTTTGCTGGTTATCAAAACCAAAACGCACCGCGATATCGATCAGCGGCATGCGGGTCAGACGTAGCGCCATAGCGGACATTGTCAGCCGACGCTTGCGCGTATAGGCCGCCAGCGTCTGGCCGGTCATCTCTTTAAACATGCGCTGCATGTGCCATTTGGAGTAGCCGGATTTCAGGGTAATCAGATCGATATTAAGATCGTCGGTCAGATTCGCCTCTATCCAGTCAACCAGATCGCTGATGTACTGTTTTTTTACGTTCAGGCTGAGCATTTCTGTGAGGATCGTAGAAAGTATTGCGAGATTAGTCACATAATCATAACAAAAACGTCTTACGCATGTAAGAAAGGGTAAAGAAAGCGCAAGCAAAGCGGCTGTAAAAGGCATTTAATGCTTAGCCTGGTAAGCAAAAAGGCTAGCGGAGCTAGCCTTCAGGTTACAGGTGACGATGGGGGGTAGCATGGGCAAAAAAGCAAAGCCCCCGCGGAAGAACTGCCTTAAACAAATGACAATCGCACCCATGCCTGAAACGCTAATGGCATGGGCAGAAAAGCAAAGCCCCCGCGGCAGAACTGCCTTAAACAAATGACAATCGCACCCATGCCTGAAACGCTAATGGCACAGGCAAAAAAGCAAAGCCCTCGCGAAGGAACTGCCTTAAACAAAAGACAATCGCACCCATGCCTGAAACGCTAATGGCATGGGCAGAAGAGCAAAGCGTCCCGCGACAGGGATGTCGCGGGCCGAGCGAGCATGGATGCCTTGAGCGACTTTGCGATCGGCCCATGCCATTGGCGTCAGCACCAGCCCTGCCCCAGCACTGGCCTAACCCCAGCCCAAATAAAGGCATAAAAAAAGGCTGGCAACGCCAGCCTTTACATCAACCAAAACTGTTAGTGACTTCGCATACCTGCTGCGGTCATCATCATCCGGAACAGCATGGCCACGACACCGAGCGCCAGCACGCTTGCTCCATAGATCACCACCAGCCACAGAATGCGTTTCCACAACGGGGCTTTGGCTTCATTGTGGTTTTTCATGCTGTCGACTTCGGTTCGCATATCAATGGTATCCTTCGTCTGCTTTGACTTTCCCGCGGAACACGTAATAGCTCCAGAAGGTGTAGCCAAGAATCATCGGAATAATCAACAAACTGCCTACCAGCATAAAGGCCTGGCTAATCGCCGGAGACGCTGCCTGCCAGATAGTAACGGAAGGCGGAATAATATTCGGCCATACGCTAATGCCAAGGCCCGAAAAGCCGAGGAAAACCAGCGCCAGCGTCAGCAGGAACGGCGAATAGTGCGCCTCGCGCTTAATGGCGCGAATAATGCCCCACGAGCAGAGCAGCACCAGCACCGGAACCGGCAGGAACCAGTAAAGGTTCGGACGGGTAAACCAGCGCTGCGCGATAGCATCATGACTGAACGGCGTCCACAGGCTGATAATGCCGACCACTACCAGCAGCGCGATCACCAGCGGCGTCGCCAGCGCAGACATCTTACGATGCAGCTCATGCTCGGTTTTCATAATCAGCCAGGTACAGCCCAGCAGCGCATAGGCGATAACCAGACCCACGCCGCAGAACAGCGGGAACGGCGCCAGCCAGTCCATTGCGGAGCCGCTGAAATGACGGCCCGTCACCTGAATGCCGTCAAGCATCGCGCCAACCGCCACGCCCTGGCTAAAGGTCGCCAGGATAGAGCCCGCCACGAAAGACTTGTCCCAAAACGCGCGGTGCGTTTCGGTCGCCTTAAAGCGGAACTCAAAGGCAACGCCGCGGAAAATCAGGCCAATCAGCATCGCCGTCAGCGGAATAGAGAGCGCATCGGCGATCACGGAATAAGCCAGCGGGAAAGCGCCATAGAGACCCGCGCCACCCAGCACCAGCCAGGTCTCGTTGCCATCCCATACCGGCGCGACGGTGTTAACCATCATGTCGCGCTCGACCGCATCCTTATTAAAGGGGAACAGCAGCCCGATACCGAGATCGAAACCGTCCATGACGATATACATCAGGGTGGCGAAAACAATAATCGCGAACCAGATAATGGAAAAATCGATCATCTTATTTTCCCTCCTGCGGATCGTTCAGACTTTCATGTGCCGCAGAGAGCGGACGAGCCGGAGTTTTGCCATGGCCTGGACCGCCGTGACGCACATCCTTGCCTTCGCCGGTGAGCGGGCCTTTCTTAATCAGACGGATCATATAGATATAACCCACGCCAAATACCGCAGAGTAAACCAGGATAAAGGCCAGCAGGCTGATGCTCATATGCAGATCGCCATGACCAGACACCGCATCAATGGTGCGCTGCACGCCGTAAACCACCCAGGGCTGACGGCCAATCTCCGTCGTGAACCAGCCCGCCAGCAGCGCGATCAAGCCAGACGGCCCCATCAGCAAGGCAAACCACAGGAACGGACGCGACTGGTAAAGACGCCCTTTATAACGCAGCCACAGGCTGACCACGCCAAGTGTAATCATCAGCAGCCCCATCGCCACCATCACGCGGAATGACCAGAAGATGATCAGCGAGTTAGGACGATCCTCTTTCGGGAACGTCTTCAGCGCTGGCACCTGCTTATCCAGGCTGTGCGTCAGAATCAGGCTGCCGAGGTAAGGGATCTCCACCGCATATTTGGTGCGCTCCTCATCCATATCCGGGATACCGAACAGGATCAGCGGCGTCGCTTCGCCCGGCGGGTTTTCCCAGTGTCCCTCAATCGCGGCGATCTTCGCTGGCTGATGCTCAAGGGTGTTCAGGCCGTGTGCATCGCCAATCATCGCCTGAATCGGCGCGACGATCAGCGCCATCCACAGCGCCATAGAGAACATCTTGCGGATAGCCGGATTATCGTTGCCGCGCAGCAAATGCCATGCGCCGGACGCGCCGACAAAGAAGGCGCTGGCAAGGAAGGCGGCGACCGACATATGGAACAGACGGTAGGGGAACGACGGGTTGAAGATAATTTTCAGCCAGTCCTCCGGCACCACAATCCCGTTCTGGATCAGATAGCCCTGCGGGGTATGCATCCAGCTGTTAGAGGCGAGGATCCAGAACGTAGAGATCAGGGTGCCCAGCGCCACCATACAGGTCGCGAAGAAGTGCAGCCCTGGGCCGACGCGGTTCCAGCCGAACAGCATCACGCCGAGGAAGCCCGCTTCCAGGAAGAATGCGGTCAGGACTTCATAAGTGAGCAGCGGACCGGTAATACTGCCCGCGAACTGCGAGAAGCCGCTCCAGTTGGTGCCGAACTGATAGGCCATCACCAGACCTGATACCACACCCATACCAAAGTTAACGGCAAAGACTTTGGACCAGAAGTGATAGAGATCGCGGTAGGTTTCGTTACGGCTTTTCAGCCACATGCCTTCGAGCACTGCCAGAAAGCTGGCGAGGCCGATGGTAATGGCGGGAAAAAGGATATGAAAGGAGACAGTAAACGCGAACTGTATCCTGGCCAGGTGAAAGGCGTCTAATCCGAACATTGCTTACCTCGTTGCCACATATAACACCATATATTTACTTATAGTTAACAACCAAAGCACAGCGTTAATATTTACGCTGTGCTTAAGCCTATTGCTGGCGCGAATTTATAGGAACTCGCGCCTGACAAACAGAAACAGTCTGGGATGCGAAAACTATAACAGCGTTTTTTGATTTTGGTCATTGTTTTTGTCCGTAATTACCTATTTTAACGCAAGGTTTTAGGTTAATTCACAGGCTTTAATGTGACATCTTTGTTATTTATTGTTGCGTGATTATGTGAGGGGAGTGACGAAAGTCACATAGCAATTCTTTACATACGCAACGCCCTGTTTTGGCGTGTTATTTTCTCTATACCCACATCAGGAAAACGGGCAATCCTTCAGTTTAGTACAGGCCTTAATTAATGCAAATTAAGCATTTAGAAGCTTAAGAATCGCTTTTAAGGCGTTACGTTTAAAAAGTGTGATTTATGACACTCAGCCATTATTCACTATTCCGCCACGCTTAATTAATCCGTCACAAAAAGATGAGATAAAGTTGTTAATAAAAAACTAACATTACGCAGCGGTAATAACCGATGCAGCGACGCTTTTATTCAGGCGGATATTGGCGCGCCTCGTTTTAGCCGTTTGGTTTTCGCTTTTTTGTTCAGCGACTGCGGGTACGACGCGGAAAGAGAAACGGGAGAACAGAACGTCAGCAAACCTCCTCACGCGGCTCGCTGTATTGATAACGAGGTAAAGCCGCGCCGCGAAAGCGAAGCGATAAAGCCCGCCGCGAAAGCAGGCTGCAGGGGATGAGGCCGATTCAGAATGCGTGCTGCAGCGTAACGGCGCGCCGTCAGGCTTTTTCGCGCTGCGCCAGAATCCGGTTCAGATTAAGTTCCAGCCAGTCCGCGAGGCCGACCACCTGCCCTTCCAGCTCGCGGCCAAGCGGCGTCAGACAATATTCCACATGCGGCGGCACGACATTGTAGGCGATGCGCTCGACAAACCCGTCCTCCTCCATATGGCGCAGCGTCTGCGCCAGCATACGCTCGCTGATGCCGCCAACGGCGCGGCGCAGTTCGCTGAAGCGCAGCCTGTCGTTACGCAATGCGAGGAAAATCAGCACGCTCCAGCGGCTGGTAACGCGTTTAAGCACCTCGCGCGACGGGCAGTTAACGTTCAGCAGTTCACCGCGGCTAAATTTTTCACTTATTTTTTCAGACATTTAACTCACTTCTCTCAAACTAACAAAGCTGTAAGTACTTACTAAAAGTTAGCCTTTATCCTACTCTGGCTTTCGACAACGACAAATACTAAGGAGCGAAAAATGATTGCAGTCACAGGCGCAACCGGCCAGCTAGGCCGTCTGGTCATTGAGGCATTACTGAAAAAAGTGCCGGCGGAGCAGATTGTCGCTGCCGTACGGTCGCCGGAAAAAGCCGCAGACCTGGCGGCGAAAGGGGTAACGGTGCGTAAAGCGGATTACAGCCAGCCCGATACCCTGATGTCAGCCTTTTCCGGCGTAGACAAGCTGCTGCTCATCTCCGGCAGCGAGGTAGGCCAGCGCGAAGCGCAGCACCGGGCGGTGATTAACGCGGCCAAATCGGCCAGCGTAAAATTTATCGCCTATACCAGCCTGCTGCATGCGGGCAGCTCGCCGCTGGGGCTAGGCGTCGAACACCGCGCCACCGAGGCGCTGTTACAGGCGTCTGGCATTCCCTTCGCGCTGCTGCGCAACGGCTGGTATACCGAAAACTATGCGGCCAGCATCGCCCCTGCTCTGACGCACCACGCGTTTATCGGGTCGGCTGGCGAGGGACGTATCGCCTCGGCGGCGCGTCGGGACTACGCCGAAGCCGCGGCAGAGGTGATTAGCCGCGACGATCAGGCAGGCAAAATCTATGAGCTGGCGGGTGACGACAGCTACACCCTGGCGGGGTTCGCTGCTGAAATTGCGCGTCAGTCTGGCGAGCAGGTGGACTATGTCAATCTTTCCCCCGCCGAGTTCGCTGCCGCGCTGAAAGGCGCCGGTTTGCCGGATGGCCTGGCGGAGATGCTGGCGGATTCCGACAAAGGCGCGTCGCAGGGCGGGCTGTTTGATGACTCACGCAGCCTGAGCAAACTGATCGGCCGCGCCACCACGCCCTGGCAGGACGTGATTAAGGCGACGCTGGCGAAATAAGCAGAGGCGGGCGGGCGCTTTTCTGCCTTTTCCCGCCTGTCGCGCTCCCTCACTGTCCGTCCGGCAGCACAGGGAGCGTAGGCTGCGCGAAAGCTCTCAGGGTACATTGCACAGCGAATCGTTCCTTGCTGCTCCTTCACGACGCAACTGCGCCGTAACGTTGCGGGCAAGCAGGCGATCGAACTGATCAATGATTAAGAGGGTGCTATGTCTCTGTTTTCTGAATTCCGTCTGAAAGACGTTACGCTGCGCAACCGCATCGCGGTGCCGCCTATGTGTCAGTACAGCGCTGAACAGGGCCTGGTCAATGACTGGCATCGCGTCCACTACGCTGCGCTGGCGCGCGGCGGCGCAGGCCTGGTGATCGTCGAAGCGACCGCCGTTTCACCGGAAGGCCGCATCACTCCCGGCTGCCTTGGCTTATGGAATGACGCTCAGGCTGAAGGCCTGGCGCAGGTCGCGCAGGCGATCAAAGCGGCAGGCGCCGTACCGGGCATCCAGATCGGCCACGCCGGTCGTAAAGCGAGCGCTAACAAACCCTGGGAAGGCGACGACCATATCGCGGTGGACGACGGACGCGGCTGGGAGACCCTCTCTCCTTCTGCAGTCGCCTTCGGTAACAACCTGCCGCAGGTACCGCGCGCCATGACGCTCGACGATATCGCGCGCGTCCGCAATGACTTCGTGCAGGCGGCTATCCGCGCGCGCGATGCGGGCTATGAGTGGCTGGAGTTGCACTTCGCTCACGGCTATCTGGCGCAGAGCTTTTTCTCGGTGCACGCCAACCAGCGTACCGACCAGTATGGCGGCGACGCCGCAGGCCGCAGCCGCTTCCTGCGCGAAACCTTTGACGCCGTACGTGAAGTCTGGCCGGAAAATCTGCCGCTGACCGCCCGTTTCGGCGTGCTGGAGTATGACGGCCGCGATGAAGAGACGCTGGCGGAGGCGATCGACCTGACGCGCTACTGGCGCACCAACGGTCTGGATCTGCTGAGCGTCAGCATCGGCTTCTCTACGCCGGACGCAAACATTCCGTGGGGCACCCCCGCGTTCCTGGCACCGATTGCCGAACGCGTACGCCGCGAGGCTGATATTGCGGTCGCTTCCGCATGGGGCATTGATGCGCCAGCTATTGCCAGCGCCACCGTTGAAAAGGGTCAGCTTGATCTGGTGATGGTAGGCCGCGCTCACCTGAAAAACCCACACTGGCCTTACCAGGCCGCGCTGGCGCTCGACAAGCCGCAGCCGTCATGGGTGCTGCCTGCCCCTTACGCGCACTGGCTGGAGCGCTACCGCGTCAGCGAATAAGGCCGCAAGCGGCTGGCGGGGCCGGACGCGCCGGACGTCTTGACGATTGGCCCCTGCCGGCCGCGCTGACACATTGCCAGCCGCTGTTCAAACGCCCTTTTTACCGGGCGTTTTTTACAGCTCCGTAAAAAATGCCACAAATAGCTCATTCCACAGCGCAGCGGCAACGTCGGTTTTTGTCAATTTTTGCCGCTTTCTTTCAACTCTTCGTTAGTTATTTTCTTTCTTCAAAGATTACTCCTAAATAAATGTTTCAGGAGCGCGCGTTATTTGCTTGATAACCAGAGCAATTCCGCTAAATAACCTATTGATAGACAATTTTTATTACGTTCATAGATATTCTGCATTGTTGTTTGGGCCAGCCATAAGTCTATAATTTTTCTTTTATGAAACCCTCAGACTCCAGGAGGCCGCTATTAATACTTATCGCCAGCAACTCAACGCATTCGATGAGGTTCGCAAAGGGGCGGAAGTTGAGTATCAATACGATCCCCACGAGCTCAAGCTAGATCGTATGCAGGATCACGAGCCGGAACCGGAGCTGATTGAAGGCTTACCGGCACCAGATGCGCTCACGCCTGCCGATCGCTACATGGAACTGTTCGAGCATGTGCAGATGTCACGCATCTTCGAAGACAGCAAAACCTTTCCAGACTGCTCGCCAAAATACGATCCGCTGGATGTGCTGATGCGTTATCGTCGTCAGAAACGCAGCCGTGATTTCGATCTGGCGCGCTTTGTGGCGGACCATTTTTATTTACCGGCGATAAATGAAAGTTTTTACGTTTCAAACCCGGATAAAACGCTCAACGAACATATTGATGCCTTGTGGCCAGTATTAACTAAAATGCCGCAGCAGCATCTGCCGCATTCATCACTGCTGCCGCTGCCGAAACCCTACGTGGTGCCTGGTGGCCGCTTCGGTGAGACCTATTACTGGGACTCCTACTTCACCATGCTCGGCCTGGCGGAGAGCGGGCGCGACGATCTGCTGCGTCATATGGCGGATAACTTCGCATGGCTGATCGATAACTACGGTCACATTCCCAACGGCAACCGTACTTACTATCTGAGCCGTTCGCAGCCGCCGGTCTTCGCGCTGATGGTAGAGCTGTTTGAAGAAGATGGCGTGCGCGGTGCAAAACGCTATCTCGACCAGCTGATGAAAGAGTATCAGTTCTGGATGGATGGTGCGGGCGCGCTGATGCCGCGTCAGGCGTATCGCCACGTTGTACGTATGGCCGACGGCTCGCTGCTGAACCGCTACTGGGACGATCGCGATACGCCGCGCGATGAATCCTGGATTGAGGATGTCGAGACGGCGCGTCAATCCCGCCGTCCGGCGAGCGAAGTTTATCGCGATCTGCGTGCGGGCGCGGCATCCGGCTGGGATTACTCCTCTCGCTGGCTGCGCGACCCTAAGCGTCTGGCGAGCATCCGTACGACGCAGTTTATCCCGATCGACCTGAACGCGTTTCTCTACAAGCTGGAGCTGATGATCGCTACGCTTTCTCATGCCAAGGGAGAGGAGCTGACCGCGCTGGCGTGGCAGAAAAAAGCCGAAGCGCGTAAGCGCGCCATTAACCGCTATCTGTGGGACAGTACGGCGGGCGTGTATCGCGATTACGACTGGCGACGCGAGCGCTTCGGCGCGTTTACCGCCGCTGCCGTTGTGCCGCTGTTTGTCGGCCTCGCAACGCCGAAGCAGGCGCATCTTCAGGCTATCGCGCTGCGCCAGCTGCTGCTGACCAGCGGCGGACTGGTCGCCTCTATGGTTGAAAGCGGCGAGCAGTGGGACAAACCCAACGGCTGGGCGCCGCTCCAGTGGATGGCGGTAATCGGTCTCAATCAGTATGGCGAAGAGACGCTGGCGACGGAAATCGCGGTGAACTGGCTAACGACGGTCAACAATTTCTATCAGCTGCACCATAAGCTGGTGGAGAAATATGACATCAGCGGCGATCGCGCGCGTCCCGGCGGCGGCGGCGAATACCCGTTGCAGGACGGCTTCGGCTGGACCAACGGCGTGACGCGTCGTCTGATGGCGATGTATGGCCACCTGATGGCGAACTAGCCCTTTCCCGCTCTGCCGCAAAGCTTATGCAAAAAAGGCGTTTAGCGCGTCCCTGACGCGCTCTTATCATCATCTGATGATTAACCTTCCCAGGAAACGCCCATGAAACCTTTCCGCTTGTTGTCGGGCAGTGCGCTTTTGCTCACTGCCCTTTTCTCTTTCTCTACGCACGCAGATGAAACGCTCCGTATCGGTTACCAGAAATCCTCGACGCTGCTTACGCTAATCAAACAGCGCGGCGATCTCGACAAATCCCTGGCGGCGCAGGGGGTAAAAGTGAGCTGGCATGAATTCTCCAGCGGGCTGCCGCTGCTGGAAGCGCTTAATCTCAATAACATCGATCTCTCGGCCGACGTAGCGGATACCGTACCGCTGTTTGCCCAGGCGGCGGGGGCGAACCTCACTTACTATGCGCGTGAAACCCCATCGCCGCAGGCGCAGGCGATTCTGGTGCCCGCCAACTCGCCGGTAAAAACGCTACAGGATCTTAAAGGGAAAAAAATAGCCGTCACTAAAGCGGCGGGCAGCCATTATCTGCTGATCGCTGCGCTCAGAAAGGCGGGGCTGACGTTCAGCGACATTTCCCCGGCCTGGCTGACGCCTGCTGACGGACGCGCGGCGCTGGAGAATGGCAGCGTAGCGGCATGGGTCACCTGGGAGCCTTACGTTACCAGCGCGCAGGTAGAGCAGCATGCACGCGTGCTGACGAGCGGCGAAGGACTGGCGAGCTATCAGCGCTACTACCTCTCCTCTACCTCTTATGCCAGCGCGCATCCGCAGGTGCTGAATAGCGTTTACCAGGCACTGACGCAGGAAGCTGCCTGGCTAAAAGCGCATCCTGCTGATGCGGCCGCGCTGCTTTCGCCGTTATGGGGCAAGCTGCCGGTAGCCACCATTGAGAAAGCCAACGCGCAGCGCAGCTATCAGGTCGTATCGGTGAAGAAAAGCGATCTCTCGGAGCAGCAAACTATCGCGGACGCTTTCTATGATGCGAAACTCCTGCCGAAGCGCATTGATGCTAAAGCGCTCAATACCTGGCAGCCCGCCACGCCTTAATGATGCCGCTGGCTCATCAGGGCCAGCGCCTTACCTTTCATCTCTAAAGCATAGTAAGTACATACTTTCGCGGTAATTGGCGTGATATCTGAATTTATCTTTTAGATTACCTATGCTCTTTGCTTCTTTCTTATTCACATCGCACGCTTCTGAGACCACCTTTATTTAAAGGAACAGGTAATAACCAGCCGTGACGCCCTGCCAGCCGTGTGCAGCAAGTGTAATGCTGCCTCCTTGTGGCTAAAACGCCATGGAGACCGCCTGCTCTCCTTCCTGCTACAAACTGCTGACCGCTGTACGAGACCTTTCCTTTCTTCAGATGCAGAAAAGAGATGGTCTCCATCTCTGGCAATTTCTTTCCTTCATTACCAATAAAGTCTGTCCAGCTTTTGCGTGAATATCTAAAAAAATTAATCGCCTCTTATGCAAAAGTGGCATGCAAAATGCATTTTTCTATTTATACCAAAGAGTTAGCCAAGAGTTTATTCATAGTTGTTGTACAACTTAATTGTTATTTCCCTCGGAATAATTGTACAACTTACCATGTTGTTGTATAAATTAAGACAGGCTTGAATTGCTTTAGTCTTCAATGTCAGGAGATGTAAATCTGAAACTAAAGCTTGTGAATTTCACATTTTTATAAACAGAGTTTAAAAAAACCGGACAAGGAACAGGCCTGGTCCGGTTTAATTAGGGCGATCCTGGTTCTTAAAAAAAGACAGGAACATGCTATTGTCAGGGAAGTTTCGCAAGGAGAACTAAAAGAGAAAAAATATGACTCACCCGCGGTCAAATGTTGACAGCTTATCCATCTAACTTACTGATATTTCAGCCACGACGGCTAATCTTGCCTCCTTTTCTCCCGGCTTCGATAGCGCGTTCTGGGTTGTTTTTGAAATTGCCGCCGCTCTTCTGGCCGCCTTTTCTACCCGCCTCCGCTGCTCGTTCACGATCAACCGCAAAGTTTCCAGCTCCACCACGATATTGAGACATACTGTGTTCCTCTTAAGGATTAATAATAAAAATATCACAGCCTACGCTTCATCAAGTTTGATAGCGCAGCGTTAAATGTAGCTTTTAAAAATAATGAATCAAGTATTCCGTGTCTTTGTGTTTAACAAAAGCGCCCACAGCAGCAAACAAATCAACAAGCCAACTGTTTCTGGAGGAAATCATGCGTTCGCGTTATCAGCGTGTAAAAAACCTCAAGGGCAATGCCTTATTTATCCTTATAACACCGGAAAACGAGTCTATTTAACCGATATTCTGGACGAATGGGATCATTTAAGCGGAGCGGTAAAAAAGGAGTGAAAATTTTTATAAGCGAAGCCGCTGATCATAAAACGATCACTTTTCGCTGCAAAATAAGATAATTCCTCAATAAATAAGCGAACCGTGAATAGTTAATAAAACGAAGCGGCTAAAAAACTTATTTTATTGCTGAAGCTGTCAGATATGACTAATAAATAATCAGAAGGTGGATTCCAGGAAAACCTTACTCCCTGTTTTATATCCCCCGCTATAAAGGCGTTGGCGTAAAAATAAAAAACGCCCTTAAGGGCGTTTGGCAGTGAGATTTACAGAAAACAGCATTAATGCTGTTGTAAAAATGCCAGAAGATCCTGGTTGAGCCGCTCCTGATGCGTGACGGCGAAACCGTGCGGGCCGTTATCGTAAACTTTTAGCTCTGAACCGGCGATCAGCTCGTGCGCCAGCTTGCCAGTCGCCTCAAACGGCACAACCTGGTCGTTGCTGCCGTGAATGATTAGCGTCGGCACGTCCACTTTCGCCACATCGGCGCGGAAGTCGGTTTCCGAGAAGGCGGTAACGCAGTCGATAGTGCCTTTCAGCGAAGCGAGCAGCGCAATGTTCAGCGTCTGCGTCAGTACGCCGTCGGAAACGGTCTGACCGGCGTTAAGGCCATAGAACGGCGTGGCGAACTCTTTAATGAACTGCGCGCGATCTTTACGCAGCCCGGCAATAATGCCGTCGAAGACTGCTTTTTCCGGCCCTTCAGGATGGTCGGCGGTTTGGCCGAAGATCGGCGTGACCGCGCCAAGCAGCACCAGACTTTTTACTTTTTCTGTGCCGTAGCGGCCGATATAGCGCGTTACGTCGCCGCCGCCCATAGAGAAACCTACCAGCGTGATATCGCTCAGCCCCAGATGCTCAATCAGGCCGTGGATATCGTCGGCGAAGGTGTCGTAGTTATACCCTTCCCACGGCTGATCGGAACGACCAAAACCACGACGGTCGAACGCGATCGCCCGGTAGCCGTTCTCGGCCAGGTGAACCAGCTGGCTCTCCCACATATCAGCATCCAGCGGCCAGCCATGGCTGAACAGCACCGGCTCTCCCTTACCATAATCTTTGAAGTAAATGCTTACGCCATCTTTTGTCGTAAAGGTGCTCATATCTGGTCTCCGTTATCAGTGAGGTTGTGTCTTGTTAATCAAGCTAACCTGGACGCGAGGTGAAACCTAAAGCAGAAATTTTGATAAGACGTTAAGGCATTTTAGCGATCGGAAGTTGTGAGAAAATCCTGGGCAGCTTGCCGAAGATATCCCGCTATCAAGCCTGGCAGAGCCTTCGTAATGTTCCAGCCATCGCCACTAAATAACGCTGCGAAGCACCCTGTTGCCTGCCAGCTACGGCACGCTGTAGCTGGTCTGGCTGTGAATAGTGCGGCTGACGCGCTTACTGAAAAACGGATTAATACCGCGTGACAAAAGGCTTTGAAGAAAAGAAATAAAAGGGCGGAAGTGACGTCAGGCGGCACCTGCTTCGCGTTTTGACCGACTAACCAGGCGGGTTATCCCAGCCCGACGCCGTTTTTTCCGTTGCGCTTAATACGGTACATCGCCTCATCGGCGCGGCTCAGCGCCGCGTTGAATCCCTCATTCGGCTGTACCTGCACAATCCCGATAGAGGCGCCGATGGTCGCCGTCCCGTTCTCTAGCTCAAAAGGCGTGAGCGCTGCCTCCAGACAGGCGCGACCAACCTGCGCCACCCGAGGATCATCCTGACCGAACGGCATCAGCAGCACAAACTCATCGCCGCCCAGTCGGCCAGCCAGTACCGGCTCCGGGCAGGCGTCACACAGACGCTGGCTGAGCTGGATCAGCAAACGGTCGCCGCTGCGATGGCCGAAGGTATCATTCACATGTTTGAAATCGTCGAGATCGATAAAGGCAACGCAGAGCGCATTCTCCTTGCGCATCTGGCTGTAGGCGTTACGCAGAGCATGGCGGTTGGCGAGCTGCGTCAGCGGATCGTGATTCGCCAGCATCGCCAGCTGCGATTCGTACTGTTTCTCTTTGGTCATATCAATATGGGTGCCGGTTACCTTCAGCGGCCTGCCCTGCTCATCCCATTCGCTGATGCGGCCGCGATCCAGCACCCAGGTGACGCTGCCGTTTTTGGCGATCATCCGGTGCAGCGCCTCATAGTAAGGCGCTTTGCCGTTGATATGGTCGTAGAAGGCTTTCAGCACCTCTGTGGCATCGTCAGGATGCAGGCTCTCTTTCCACTCGGAAAAGAGCGCTTTGCTCTCTTTTGGCTGATAGCCCAGCATCGCGCCCCAGCGCCGGTTGAAGATCACCAGCTTGCCGCTGGGAATATCGAGCTGCCACAGGCAGAGCCCGGTGCCGTCCAGCGCTGCGTCGAGCTTGCTGCGGGCGTCATGCGCTATACGCTTAAGCCGCGCATTATGCTTTTTCAAAATCTGTATCTGCTGGCGTAACGCTTCGTCAGACATGGCACGCGGACGTTGAGAAATAAGATGTATTTTGCCTGTGCGGATATTTCTGTAAAGAGAAGCGCTGGAAACGTGATGAGCCGCGCTTTATCCGCTCAACCACAATATTTTATCCGGTTTAAATCGAGCTTTCCGCATACTCAGCGGCAGCGCGTCATATTTCCCCTCTTTGCAGGACAATCATTCCTCTACGCGGCCAGCGGCTATAGTCAGAGCATGGTTAACCCAGGAGGAGGTACTAATGAAACTTTGCGCCACATGCGGCACGTCATATGCCGAGGTCTCGCCGCAGCGCTGCAAAATCTGCGAGGACGAACGGCAGTGGGTGCCCGCCGCCGGACAGCAGTGGACCGATTTCGCCACGCTAACCCGCAGTCATCAGAACAAATGGCAGCAGCTTGAGGCGGGTCTGCTCAGCATTAAAACCGTACCGAACTTCGCCATTGGCCAGCGCGCCCTTTTGCTGCGCAGCGGCGGCGGCAATATTCTCTGGGACTGCATCGCCAGCCTGGATCCCGCCACCATCGCGCTCATTCATGCCCTCGGCGGTATCTCCGCCATCGCTATCTCGCATCCGCACTACTACACCACCATGCAGGACTGGGCGGCGGAATTTAATGCGCCGATCTATCTGCACGCTGATGATGCTGAATGGGTGATGCGCAGCAGCCCCGCCATTCAGTTCTGGCAGGGCGAAACGCTGCCGTTAAACGAGGAGGTTGATATCGTGCGGCTTGGGGGCCATTTCGCCGGCGGCAGCGTGCTGCACTGGAAAGCCAACGGCGGCGTAGTGCTGGCGGGCGATATTATTCAGGTCGCACCGGGGAAAGATGCGGTCTCGTTTATGTGGAGCTACCCCAATATGCTGCCGCTTTCCGCCGCGACGGTGAGCGAGATGCTGCGCCGCTGCGACGCGCTGGCGTTTTCGAGGCTTTACGGCGCGTTTGAAGGGCAGGATGTGACGCAGGCGGCGAAGGAGGTCGTTATGCGCTCCGGGGCGCGCTATCTGCGCTGCCTGGGCTGAATTCCGCGCCGCCCAAAAAATAAATCGTCTGTGCCACTACGCAAAAGTAAAACGATCGGTTTACTTTTAATAGTATGAACAAACGCGACGATATTTTGCAGGCGGCTGAAAGGCTGTTCTACACCAACGGTTTTCACGCCACCAGCACCGACCAGCTGTGCCGGGAAGCGGGCGTCTCGACGCGCACGCTTTATCATCACTTTGCCTCGCGCGAAGCGCTGACCCTCAGCGTGATGGCGGCGCGCCGGGCGCGCTTTTTCGGCGATCTCCTGCCTGCGCAGCATCCGCAGGCGCTGCGACGGCTGTTTGAGACCCTTGGAGAATGGACGGAACAGTATGGGGCTCAGGGCTGCTTTTTCATCAAAGCCTGGGGCGAATATGTGGAGAAAGAGCCGATGCTGGCGGCGCATGCGCTCGACTATCGCTATGCGCTGCGCCGCTATATCGGCGACTGCGTGCCGGATGAACGCATGGCGAATGCGGTCTGGATGTTGTTTGAAGGAGCGGTGATCTCGGCGCTGATGCTGGGGCCGGACGCGGCGAAACACGCGGGCGATGCCGCCGAGCGGCTGCTGCTGCCGCGCGAGGAGCCGTCGTGAGATCCTCCGTGGCGCTGGGCGTCACCGGCTTTTCCCTGATTGCCGTCACCTACGGTATGGCGCGCTTTTCATGGGGCCTGATGATGCCTGCGGTAATGCAGGAAATTCCGTTCAGCATCCATCTCGCCGGGATCGTCACCGCCTGTAGCTATATATCCTACTGTCTCTCCACCGCCGCCGCGCCCTGGCTGGTGGCACGCTTTGGTGCCAGAGCCTCGGCTTATCTCGCCGCGCTTTGCGCCGCTGGCGGCCTGCTGCTGCTCGCCTGCGCTTTTTCGCCGCTGATGCTCGCCGCCGGACTCTTTATCGCCGGGCTGAGCGCGGGCGTCGCCTCACCAGCCATCGCCAGCGCAGTCGGCGACACGCTACCGCCTGCGCAGCAGGAGTCCGCCAATACGGCGATTAATGCCGGCACCAGCGCGGGCATTATGCTGTCTGTGCCGGTGCTGCTGATGCTGCCCGGCGGCTGGCGCGCGGCCTGCGTCGCCTTTGCGCTGCTCGCCTTGATCTGTTTAGTTCCGGCGCGGCGCTATCTGCCCAACGATCGTCGCGCCAGAGTGCAAGATCGTGCTGGCTGGCGCGATCTTGCGCGGCAAGGATCGCTGATACGTCTGGCGATCGTGGCTTTTATTAGCGGATCCGCCAGCGCGGCCTGGTGGAGCTTTGGCCCGGATATGCTGCGTAATCACCTTCACCTGGATGCGCGCGCCAGCAGCCTGCTCTGGCTGATAAGCGGCGGCGCGGGGATTGCGGGCGCGCTGACCGGCGTGGCGCGACGCGCGCTCAGCCTGGTGCAAATCTATCGTCTGTCACAAATTTGTATGGCGCTGCCGCTGTTGCTGCTGGCGAGCCTGGATGGCTTTTCATGGTGGCTGTTTCCCGCTGTGGCGCTGGGCGGCGCGGGCTACGTGACGCTTTCCGGCGTGCTGCTGGTCTATGGCGCGGCCGCCACGCCCGCCTCGACGGCATCGGGCGTTGGCGTCGCCTTCTTTATGCTGGCGGCCGGACAGGTCGCAGGCTCGGCACTGTTTGGCTTAGCCTCTGCCGGACTGGGCGCGAGCGCGGCGTTACTGGCCTTTGCCGCACTGGCGCTGGGGATGGTGGTAGTGCTGCCGGGCATACGCGCGCGTTAGCTGCGGTGGGTTCCGCACAAAAGCAAAAACCCCCGCCGAAGCGAGGGTTTCAAATTTGTGGTGTCCGAATCCGGACAAAATGCCGAGGGCATTTTTGCTTTGTCGCGCCCGCGCGGCAAACCCGCAAGGGCGAGCCGCAGGGAGGCAGCGAGGATATCGAACCTGTTCGATAATGGGTTCCGCACAAAAGCAAAAACCCAGCCATAAGGCTGGGTTCTTTAATTTGTGGTGCCCGAACCCGGAATCGAACCAGGGACACGGGGATTTTCAATCCCCTGCTCTACCGACTGAGCTATTCGGGCAACGGGGCGCATTAAACCTTAATGCCCTCGCAGCGTCAAACGCTTTTCATCAAATTGTCACTGACTGCTGAGTTTTATAGCAACCCGCCAAACAGCTGATAAAAAAACGCGCACTCGCGCGCCGCTGCGCTGACTTTTTCACCAGTTTTGCCGATAACGATAGCGACACTTCATACTCATAATAAGGTGCACCATGTTTTCCACTATTCCATCAGGTCTTCTGTCACGCCTTGCGTGGCAAAAACAAACGCGCCCTTCGGCGACGCTTAACTCGCTTAACAACGCTATCGCTATGATCGAGTTCACGCCGGAAGGTATCATTCTTAACGCTAACTCGCTGTTTCTCGACCGGATGGGCTACGCGCTGAACGAGGTTATCGGTCAGCATCACAGCCTGTTCTGTACCGCCGACTTTGTGCAGTCCTCTCAATACCGTGACTTCTGGCTGCGCCTGAAGCGCGGCGAAAGCTTTAGCGACAAGTACTTACGCCTGGCGAAAAACAGCCGTCCGGTCTGGCTGGAGGCGAACTATGTGCCGGTACGGGACCGCGCCGGTCGCGTGGTAAAAATCGTTAAGCTCGCCACCGATATTACCGCGCGCATTACCGACGCTCAGGAGCAGCGCGCCATGACTACCGCCATCGATCGCTCGATGGCGGTTATCACCTTCAACCTCAAGGGTGAAGTGCTGAAGGCGAACGCTAACTTTCTCAACACCATGGGCTATCGCGCCGATGAGGTAATCGGCCTGCCGCATAGCCGCTTCTGCTCCGAGGAGCTGCGCCAGAGCGCCGAATACAAAGCGTTCTGGGAAAAGCTCAATCGCGGCGAGTTTATCTCCGGCCAGTTCCAGCGCGTGAATAAACAGGGCCGCACCGTCTGGCTACGCGCCACCTATAACCCGGTTTTTGATGCTGAAGGCATCCTTTATAAGGTGGTGAAGTTCGCCACCGACGTGACGGCCCAGGTCGAGAAAAACCAGCAGGAGCGCGACGCCGCGCAGCAGGCTTATAAGACGGCATTGCAGACCCGCGAGAGCACCCGTCACGGCGCCAGCGTGATTGAAAATAGCGTGCAGACGATTAACGCGCTGGCGGGCGAGCTGCATGGCATCTCAGACGATATCTCCGATCTCAGCGACTCCTCAGATCGTATCGGTGAGATTGTTGCCAGCATTCGCCGCATCGCCGATCAAACCAACCTGATCGCACTTAACGCTGCTGTAGAGGCGGCGCGCGCGGGCACACACGGCCGCAGCTTCGCCGTGGTGGCGAATGAGGTGCGCACGCTGGCGGCTAATATCAATCAGGCCACCAGCGAGATCGAAAGCCGGATGCAGCAAAATCAGCTGCTGGCGACCAAAGCATTGCAGGGCATTGCGTCCAATATGAAGCGCGCCGATGAGGGCGTGGTACTGGCCCAGCAGGCTGGCGACGTCATCAGCGAGCTGCGCGACAGCTCGTCGGAAGTGGTGCGCGCCATCAGCCACGTCACCGAAACCCTGAGCCAGTAGTAGTCAGTGAAGCCGG
Organism: Pantoea sp. UBA5923; assembly: GCF_002431095.1. Lineage (NCBI taxonomy): Bacteria > Pseudomonadati > Pseudomonadota > Gammaproteobacteria > Enterobacterales > Erwiniaceae > Pantoea > Pantoea sp. UBA5923. The sequence goes on from NZ_DJDN01000010.1 coordinate 32,977, forward strand.
CATTTGCCGGCTTTTCCGCGGGAATTTGCCTTAGCACACGATAAACCCCCTCTTTTTATCCGCCTTCTTTTTTGACATAAAAGCGTCATCAAGCACCTTTAATCTAGGATTAATCTTAACCAACCTGTTCTGGTCATCATGCAGCTGCCCGACAGCCTTTCGGCGATGACGTCCGCCTCCAGCCGCTACAGCGCCCGCGTGCTTTGCATCAGCGTTCCTTTCGTCACGCCCGATACCGACAACGCCGCAGTGATGGCGCTGTTTACGGAGCATAAGGATCTGATTGGCCTGCCGGTGGTCGAAGCGAGCAAGCCCTTCGGCATGATCAACCGCCATATTTTCCTGTCGCAGATGGCGCGTCCCTTTTTCCGCGAACTGTATGACAGAAAAAGCTGCATCGCTTTTATGGACAAGTTCCCGCTGGTGATCGATATCGACAGTTCTCTGGAGAGCGTCGCGCAGCAGGTAGTAGAGAACGGCGACAAATCGGTTGCGGACGGTTTTATTCTTACCGAGCAGGAGCGCTACGTCGGCATTGGATTAGGCGTCGATCTGATCCGCCGCGTGTCGGATCTACAGGCGCAGCAGCATCAGCAGATCCTGCAAAGCATCGACTACGCCCGCGTGATCCAGGACGCCATGCTGGATCGTTCCACTCGCCTGATGGATCGCATGCTGAGCGACTGGTGTCTGCACTGGCAACCGCGCGACGGCGTCGGCGGCGACTATTACGCCTTTCACCGCCACGAGACCGGCTGGATGGCGGTGATCGCCGACTGCACCGGCCACGGTATTCCGGGCGCGTTTATGACGGTTATCTTGCAGTCGGCGCTGGAGAATGCGATGAAGCAAGGCGATCTCGCCTCGCCCGCCGCTATTTTGCAGGCGCTGAACCACCATATAAAACGCACCCTCGGCCAACTGAGCGCGTCGCAGCAAACCTCGCTGTCGAACGACGGCTGCGACGCAATGGTGCTGTCGGTGGATACCGAACAGCATCAGCTACGCTGGGCCAGCGCACGCACCCAGGCCTTTCTGCTGGGACAGGTCAGCGACGGTGCCATCTCGCTCAACAGCGATCGCGTCGGCGTCGGCTATACCGATACGCCGGAAGCCTATGTGTGGCGCGAACATGTGCTGCCGCTGCATCCCGGCGACATGCTGTTTATCTTTACGGACGGCGTAAGCGATCAGCTGGGCGGCGAACGCAACATCATGTTCGGTAAAAAGCGCATTCAGCGGCTGCTTACCCAGTATCAGCATCTGCCGATGCCCGCTTTGTCGCAGGCATTTCAGCAGGACTATTTACAGTGGCAGGGCAATCAGGCGCGTCGCGACGATGTGACCTGGTTCGGCCTGCGTTATTAACCGCACCGGGAAAAGTATGAACAACGGGTCGTTGAGGGAAGCGCCCTGTGTCGCCGGATCGCAGAGTCTGGTCGCGCTTCAATACACAGGTTTTTTCTCGCCGCAGAATATTACGGCAATGGGCGAAGTCGTCAGGCTGTTTCTGGAGAATCACGAAGGGTCCGCCAAAGTACGCCGCCGTCTCTTCTCCAGCTTTGTCGAAATCGCACAGAATATCCTGCGCTATTCGCAGGACAGCCGCGCCTTGCCCCATGAGGAGCAGCTTTACCGCTTCGGTTCGGTCTGTCTACGCTATGACGCGGGAAAATATACGCTGGAAAGCACTAATCTGGTCGATCACGACGCCTGCGATCGGCTGCGCGACAATCTGGAATCGCTGCGCGTAATGAGCAGCGAGGAGATTAAACAGGCCTATCGCCATGGTCTGCGCGCGGAAAGCCCCGCCTGGAGCAAAGGCGCCAATATCGGTCTGTTAACCCTGGCGCGCGACGTCAGCGAACCGCTGGAGTATGACCTGCGTCCGCTGGAAGCTGGCGAATTCTCCGCTTTCTGGCTTAAGGCCACCATCTGTCATGATTAAAGATCCCTCTATGCAAACCATTCAACTTGCCGCCACCGACTGCACGCCCCACGTCGATTTCGACTTCGACGCGCAGCGTTTTACCCTGAAAGGGGAATCCTGGCCGGAAAACGCCGCCGCGTTTTATCGCCCGTTACAGAGCGCGCTGGAGAGCTGGCAGCCGCGCCAGGACGAGCCGGTCGTCGTGGAGATCGCGCTGAGCTACTTCAACAGCTCCAGCACCAAGATGCTGTTCGGGCTGTTTGACCAGTTCAACCAGCTGGCGCAGCGCGGCAATACCATTCAGCTGAACTGGCATTACGACGAGGAAGATGACGTTTCGGAAGAGTTTGGTCAGGAGCTGCAGCTCGATTTCGACGCGCTGACGGTGCAGCTGCATGCGGAAACGCCGCAATGATGGAGCTGAAAGAGCTGTTCAGTGAAGAGACCCAGGCGCTCAACCGCGCCAGCGACGTGGCGGCGCAGCCCAGCCTGAAGGCGGAGGATTACCGCACCGCGCTGCAGCAGTTAAACCAGCACTATCAGCGGCTGATGCGCGAAACCTGGCGCATGATTTCGCGCAGCGACCGCGCCGAACGCGAGCTTAACCGCGCCAATGAACGCCTGGCGCAGCTGGCGCGCGAGCTGGAGTATAAGGCGACGCACGATCCGCTGACCGATGTCTGGAACCGCAGCGCCATTATTCAGCGCATTACGCAGACGCTGGCCCGCTCGTCGGCGGCGCTGATTATTCTGGATATCGATTTCTTCAAGCGCATCAACGACGAGCATGGTCATCCGGTTGGCGACAGAGTCATCTGTGAGATGGTGGCGCGTATTCAGCGCAACCTCCCGCCGCTTGCCAGTATCGGTCGGATCGGCGGCGAAGAGTTTACGGTGCTGCTGCCCAATACCTGGCTGGCCGATGCGGTGATCGTAGCGGGCGCGATTCTCGCCTCGCTCAACGCTTCGCCGCTTAACGCGCTGCCGGAGCGTCTGGTGACCGCCAGCCTGGGCGTCAGCTATTGCGCGCCCGGCAGCGATTTTGAAACCCTCTACTACAACGCCGACGCCGCGCTTTACGACGCGAAAAAGCATGGTCGCAATCGGGTGTTTTTCCGCTGATCGCGCCGCCAGCCAGATGCTTCGTCTGGCTGGTGGCGGGTTAACAGATAAGCAGCGTTTGCGTCAGTTCGGGCGTAAATAAGAGGACTTCGGGAACGTTCTGCCACGGCAGATAAGCCTCTGCTTTATGGCTGATGCGCCGTCTCGACCGGCGCCGGGGTCGGCGGCGGCAGGAAGATATGGTCGAGGATCTCGCGCATAACCGGCGCGGCGGTCACGCCTTCATTGCCGCCGTTCTCCAGAATCAGCGCCACCGCAACCTTTGGATTGTTAAAAGGCGCGAACGCGGTATAGAAGATATGGTCGCGCAGGCGCACCGGGATCATCTTCGCGTTATAGGTCTGGTTCTGCTTCAGGCTGAACACCTGCGAGGTGCCGCTCTTCGCCGCAATGCCGTAAGGCGCGGTATGGAAATACTTATAGCCGGTGCCGTTCGGCGCGTTAGCCATGCCGAACATCGCGCGGCGCACCAGCGCCCAGTAAGGCGAGCGCGCGTCGCCGATCTGCGGCTGAGGCAGCGCAGGCTGATAAAGCTCCACCGATTTGCCGCGCTCCGCTTTCGCCAGCAGATGCGGCGCAATCACTTTACCGTTATTGATCAGCGCCACCATCGCCTTCACCATCTGAATCGGCGTGGCGATCCAGTAGCCCTGCCCAATGCCCACCGAGACCGTGTCGCCCTGATACCACCCTTTTTTATGCACCTTGAGCTTCCAGTCGCGGCTCGGCAGCAGGCCGTTGTACTCTTCGTTTAGATCGATGCCGGTGGATTTACCGTAGCCGAACTGGCTGAGCATGCTGTGAATACGGTCGATGCCCATCATAAACGCCACCTGATAGAAGAAGGTGTCGGCAGACTCCTCAATCGCTTTAGTGACGTCCAGCATGCCGTGGCCGCTCTTTTTCCAGTCGCGGTAGCGGCGGTCGGTGCCTGGCAGCGTCCAGGTCGGCGCGCCGAAGAAAGTGGTCTGCGGCGTGATGACGCCGGTCAGCAGCGCCGACATCGCCATATAGGGCTTCACCGTTGAAGCGGGCGGATAGAGTCCCTGAGTGACGCGGTTAATCAGCGGCAGATTCTTGTCCTGCAACAGCGTCTTGTAGGACTGATAGCTGATGCCTTTTACAAAGGGGTTAGGATCGTAGCTGGGGCTGGAGACCATCGCCAGCACCGAGCCGTCGTGCGGATCCTCCACCAGCACCGCCGCACGCTGCCCGGCCAGCAGGCTCTCTATATACTGCTGCAAATGCAGATCGATGGTCAGGGTAATATTTTTACCCGCGACCGGCGGCACCTCTTTCAGCACGCGCACGATGCGGCCGTGGTTATCTACTTCCACTTCCTGATAGCCGGGCTTGCCGTGAAGCAGCGATTCGTAATAGCCCTCGATGCCCTGCTTGCCGATATTATGGTCGGCGGCGTAGTTCTCCGCGATGCCCGCGGCGTTCAGACGCTTATAGTCGTTGTCATTAATCTTGGAGACGTAGCCGACAACGTGCGCTAAGTCCGCGCCGTAAGGATATTCACGATCCTGATAGGTATCGATGCTGACGCCGGTGAAGCGATACTGATTCACCGAGAAGCGCGCCACCTCTTCGTCGGTCAGCTCCTCTTTCAGCATCACGGGTTTGTAGCGGCTGCTCTGCTTCAGCGCGCGGGTAAAGGCGTCGATCTCGTCCGGCTTCAGGTCAACGATCGGCGTCAGCGCTTTCAGCGTCGCCTGCATATCGTCGATTTTGTACGGCGTCAGCGTAATGTCATACCAGGTGACGTTATGCACCAGCGGAATACCGTTGCGGTCGTAGATCAGCCCGCGCGTCGGCGCGACTGGGATCATTTTGATATCGTTCTGGTTAGATCGCGTCTGATAGTAGCTGTGATCGCGCACCTGCAGTCGATAGAGGTTAACGCCGAGAATAGTGAAACAGATAACGACCAGCGCAAAGGCGACCAGCGCGCGACGCGCGAAGAGCTTTTCTTCAGCTTCGAAATTACGAAAATTCATTAGGCGGCATTGGCGGACAGGTTATTTTTTGTTGTCGCGCTAATGATAGGCAGCTAAGAGGTGAGCACCAGCAGGAAGATGCACAGGAGTGGTGAAAAGTGTGTCATTTGGTGAGAATGTTACGAAAATCGCCTGATATTCCCCGTCTCGCGTTTTATACGGGCGAGACGGGGAGAGGCAAGCGCAGGCTTAGTCGCCCAGCAGCACCGACTCCAGCGCGATCTTAATCATATCGTTGAAGGTGGTCTGACGCTCGGCAGAGGTAGTCTGCTCATGGGTGCGGATATGGTCGGAAACGGTGCAGATGGTCAGCGCTTTCGCGCCGAATTCTGCCGCCACGCCGTAGATACCCGCCGCTTCCATCTCTACGCCCAGAATGCCGTACTTTTCCATCACGTCGAACATCTGCGGATCTGGCGTATAGAACAGGTCGGCAGAGAAGATGTTGCCGACGCGCGCGTCTACGCCCAGCGCCTTAGCCGCGTCAACCGCGTTGCGCACCATGTCGAAGTCAGCAATCGCCGCGAAGTCGTGATCCTTGAAACGCATGCGGTTGACTTTAGAGTCGGTGCAGGCGCCCATGCCGATAACGATATCGCGCAGCTTAACGTCCGCGCGTACCGCGCCGCACGAGCCGACGCGGATGATCTTTTTCACGCCAAAGTCGGTAATCAGCTCTTTGGTGTAGATCGAGCAGGACGGGATGCCCATGCCGTGGCCCATAACGGAGATTTTGCGGCCTTTATAGGTGCCGGTATAGCCCAGCATGCCGCGCACGTTGTTTACTTCAACCGGATTTTCCAGAAAGGTTTCCGCGATGTGCTTCGCGCGCAGCGGGTCGCCAGGCATCAGCACGACGTCAGCGAAATCGCCCATTTCTGCATTAATGTGAGGAGTTGCCATTGTTGTTTATCCTTTTTAAATTCAGCGGCTCTGTTTACAGCATGCTCTTGCCGTAGTCCATATCGGACAGGCCAAAATAGTGCGCAATCGTCTGACCGATATCGGCGAACGTCTCGCGATAGCCCAGCGAGCCGGGTTTAACTTTCGGTCCGTAGATCAGAATCGGAATATGCTCGCGCGTATGCTCGGTGCCCTGCCAGGTTGGATCGCAGCCGTGGTCGGCCGTCAGGATCAGAATGTCATCCTCTTTTACCAGCGCCATCAGCTCCGGCAAACGACGGTCGAACAGCTCCAGTCCACCCGCGTAGCCGGCGACGTCGCGGCGGTGTCCCCAGGTTGAGTCGAAATCGACGAAGTTGGTAAAGACGATCGACTGGTCAGGCGCGTTTTTCATCTGCTCGATAGTGGCGTCAAACAGCGCGTCCAGACCGGTGGCTTTGACCTTTTGCGTAATGCCCTGATGAGCGTAGATATCGGCAATTTTACCTACCGAGATCACTTCGCCGCCCTTCTCGTCCACCAGCTTTTTCAGCATGGTCGGCGAAGGCGGTTCGACAGCCAGGTCGTGGCGATTGCCGGTACGCTCGAAGCTGCCCGCTTTGTCGCCGACAAACGGACGCGCGATAACGCGGCCGATATTGTAGCCGCCTTCGGTCAGCTCTTCGCGGGCAATCTCGCACAGTTCATAGAGGCGATCGAGACCGAAAGTCTCTTCATGACAGGCGATCTGGAACACCGAGTCCGCCGAGGTATAGAAAATCGGCTTGCCGGTTTTCATATGCTCTTCGCCCAGCTGGTCAAGGATCACCGTCCCGGAAGAGTGGCAGTTGCCCAGATAGCCCGGCAATTTCGCCCGCTCGACCAGCTTGTCGAGCAGTTCCTGCGGGAAGCTGTTCTCTTTGTCGGTGAAGTAACCCCAGTCGAACAGCACCGGCACGCCCGCAATTTCCCAGTGGCCGGAGGGGGTATCTTTACCGGAAGAGAGTTCGCTGGCGTAGGCGTAAGCGCCTTTGATTTCCGCATTGGGATCGAGGCCCAGCGGGAAGCGGCCAGTCGAAAGCTCGGCGGCTTTACCCAGCCCCAGCGCGGTCAGGTTCGGCAGATGCAGCGGGCCCTTACGGCCTTTGTCTGCTTCGCCGTTAAAGCACGCTTCGGCGATATGTCCCAGCGTGTCCGATCCTGCGTCGCCGAATTTATCGGCGTCTTTGCTTGAGCCGATTCCGAAGGAATCAAGCACCATAATAAAAGCACGTTTCATGCAAGTCTCCTGCGCATATGCGCGTGACAAGTCAAAAAAAAGCGATCAGATCAGTATACCCGAATGCCTGCTCAGAGGCAGCATAAAGCCGCACTTTTGCGGCCTGATAATGTTATGTGCTGGCGCTAACGCGGCGATAGACCACGGGCGTGGCTTCCGGCGCGCTGTCGCTCAGCGTGACCGCCGCCTTCACCGCCGCGGCCGCCTGCAGCCAGCTCGCCTCGCTGCTGGCATGCACGATCGCCAGCGGACGCTGCGTATCGGCGCGTTCGCCCAGGGTAATCATATCGCTGAGCCCCACGCTGTAGTCGATAGCGTCGCTGGCGCGCTGGCGCCCGCCGCCCATCGCGACCACCGCCATCCCCAGCGCGCGCGTATCCATGCTGCTGACGATGCCGGAGCGATCGGCGTAGACCGCCTTGCTGAGCATCGGCTGCGGCAGATAAGCCTCGTGGCGCTCGATAAAATCAGCCGGGCCGCCCTGCGCCGCGACCATCCGCGCGAACACGTCCGCCGCCTGGCCGTTTTCCAGCACCTGCAACAGCTTACGGCGCGCCTCTTCTTCGCTGGCCGCCAGCTTGCCGGAGATGAGCATTTCGCTGCACAGCGCCAGCGTGACCTCCAGCAGACGCGGATTGCGCTCCGCACCGGTGAGGAAGCGAACCGCTTCGCGCACTTCCAGCGCGTTGCCTGCGCTTGAAGCCAGCACCTGGTTCATATCGGTCAGCAGCGCGGTGGTCGTGCAGCCCGCGCCGTTCGCCACGCCGACAATTGCCTGAGCCAGCTCAAGCGAGGCTTCGAAGGTCGGCATAAAGGCGCCTGACCCGACTTTAACGTCCATCACCAGCGCATCCAGCCCTTCCGCCAGCTTTTTCGCCAGGATAGAGGCGGTGATCAGCGGGATGGAATCCACGGTCGCGGTGATATCGCGCGTGGCGTAGAAGCGCTTATCCGCCGGTGCGAGCGAGCTGGTCTGGCCGATAATCGCTACGCCGGTCTGTTTGATGATCTGGCGGAAGCGCTCGTCGTCCGGGAAAATATCAAAGCCAGGAATAGCCTCCAGCTTGTCCAGCGTGCCGCCGGTATGGCCGAGGCCGCGTCCGGAGATCATCGGCACATAGCCACCGCAGGCCGCCACCATCGGGCCCAGCATCAGCGAGGTAACGTCGCCGACGCCGCCGGTAGAATGCTTATCAACCACCGGCCCGTTGAGATTCAGCGACTGCCAGTTCAATACGGTGCCGGAGTCGCGCATCGCCATGGTGAGCGCCACGCGCTCCGGCAGCGACATATCGTGAAAAAAGATGGTCATCGCCAGCGCGGCGATCTGTCCTTCAGAAACGCTGTTGTCGCGCACGCCGTTGATGAAGAAGCGGATCTCCTCTTCACTCAGCGTCTGGCCGTCGCGTTTTTTACGAATAATTTCTTGCGGCAGAAACAAAGTCGCCCCCTTAATCAGGGTTGTGATGAGAATGGCGGCCTGCGGCCGCCGTCACGCAATCAGTAGCCCGCTTTGCTGGAAGCGGTCTGATGGCCCAGCGCATTCAGCAGGCTGGCTAACAGGCTGGATGCGCCAAAGCGGAAGTGGCGCGCGTCGGCCCAGCCTTCGCCCAGGATGTCGTCCGCCAGCTTGAGGTAGATGGCTGCGTCTTCCGCGCTGCGCACGCCGCCCGCCGGTTTAAAGCCAACCTTCTCTTTCACGCCTTTATCGCGGATCACGCTCATCATAATCTGCGCCACTTCCGGCGTGGCGTTGACCGGCACCTTGCCGGTAGAGGTTTTGATAAAGTCCGCACCTGCGTCGATGGCGATTTCAGAAGCCTGACGGATCAGCGCTTCATCTTTCAGCTCGCCGCTTTCAATAATCACCTTCAACAGCACGTCAGCCTGCGCACACGCCTCTTTACAGGCTTTCACCAGCTCAAAGCCGATCTGGGCGTTGCCAGCAATCAGCGCGCGATAAGGGAAGACCACGTCCACTTCATCCGCGCCATAGGCGATGGCCGCGCGGGTTTCCGCCAGCGCGATATCAAGATCGTCGTTGCCGTGTGGGAAGTTAGTCACGGTGGCGATGCGGATATCGGGCGTGCCCTGCTCGCGCAGCGCTTTGCGCGCGACCGGGATAAAGCGCGGATAGATGCAAATCGCGGCGGTATTGCCCGCTGGCGATTTCGCCTGGCGGCAGAGCGCGATCACTTTCTCGTCGGTATCGTCTTCATTCAGGGTGGTCAGATCCATCAGTTGCAGCGCGCGCTGCGCCGCAGCGGTAATGTCGGTCATGGTGTTCTCCAGATAACAAACTGGCGTTAAAGCGCCGGTTGAATGTGATAATTCTAACAACAGAAAGCGGCATTTTATGTGGGATTCATCACACTGCCGCCATGAACGGAATGCGTTAGGGCTAATTATAACGCAGAGAAGCGTGATGTTACTATTATCACATCAGGAGAGCATTAATCAGGCAGGTTGAACAGGCGTTGTGTGTTGCGCCACAGCGCCTCGGCGATCGCCTGCGGCGGCTCCGGGCGCAGTTCACACAGGGTTTGCCACACCAGCCGCGCGCGCTCTGGCCGGTTCGGCTGCCCCTGGAAGCCGTACAGCGGCATATCGGGCGCGTCGGTCTCCAGCAGCAGCGCTTCCAGAGGCAGCTGCGCCAGGGTGTTGCGGGTTTTGCTGGCGCGCGCATAGGTCAGGGTGCCGCCGACGCCGATAGCGTAGCCGAGCCTGATAAAGGCCTGCGCCTGCTGCAGGCTGCCGGCGAAACCGTGTACCACGCCGCGGCGCGGCAGATCGTGACGGCGCAGATGCAGCGCCAGCTTGTCGTGGGTGCGGCGCGAATGCAGGATCACCGGCAGTTCATACTGCTTCGCCAGCCGTAGCTGCGCATCCAGCAAATATTCCTGACGCGCAAAATCCGGATTTTCCATATAGAGATCGAGGCCGATCTCGCCTATTGCAACCAGCTTCGCCGGTTTGCGTTGCAGCCAGCTTTCCAGCTGGTCGAGATGCGCATCCTCGTGGCGATCGATGGCGATGGGATGCAGGCCGAGCGCCGCATATAGCGCCTGATGCTGGGCCGCCAGCGCGGCGATACCCGCAAAACGGCTGGCATCAACCGCCGGTACGATAATGCGCTCCACGCCCGCCTCGGCGGCGCGCGCAATGCTTCCCTCTTCATCGCCGACAAAAGGCGGGAAATCGAAATGGCAGTGGGTATCGGTAAATCTCATGCCAGTGAACCTTCATCATAGTCTGCGTCGTTGCCCGCGACCGGCGGCGTCATAACTGGCCGGTTGTCAGGCGCGTTAGCCACAGGCGCGGGCGGCGTGACGGTGGTATAGCGCGTGAACGGCTCGGCGTCGCTTAACCACTTGCCCAGCGTGGCGAGAAAGTAGCGGCCGCAGCGTCGTCCCAGATGATAGTCCTGATTTAAAGAGGAGATGCGGCTGCCCAGCGCCATGCTCGCCAGCACATGCGGCGGATAGATTTCGATAATACGCAGGTCGTCGGGCGGCTGCTCAATAAACTGCTGAATTTCACGGTAGCTCGCTTCGTGATGGTGCAGGATATTGATCATCGGCTGCAGCGCGCTGGCGCTAAGCCAGCGCTCCATACGCTTCACCCATTTTGGCGTGTAGAACATCTGCGACGGTACGGTGCGGATCACTACAATGGTGTCTGCGCCGCGTCGGGCGGCTTCCCGCACCGGAATGGCGTCGCTGATGCCGCCGTCGAGATAGCTGATGCCTTCCAGATCGACGCCGAGCCGGTAGAAGCCGGGGATAGCGCTTGAGGCTTTAATCAGATCGTGCCAGTTGGCGCTGGTGGGCGCAAAGTAGCCGGGCGTATAGTCGTCGCTGCGGCAGGCGCACATGTAAAACTCGCGTCCGCCGTCGAACAACAGTCTGCCGCTCTCCAGCGCCAGCGGAAATTCGCGCTGCGTAACGTCAATGAGCCAGTCGAGATCGATCAGATTACCGCCGCGCACGAAACGCAGCGGATCGAAAAAGAGTTTGCTGGTGGTATAGCGCGTAATAACGCGTCGCGCGTAGCCTTGCTGCCCGCAGACAAAGGCTGAGAGATTCTGCGCGCCCGCCGAGGTGCCGATAAAAAGATCGAAGGGATTGAATTTCGCTCGCTGGAACTCATCCAGCACGCCTGCGGTAAAAATGCCGCGTTGACCGCCGCCTTCGCAGACCAGGGCGATTTTTTGTGCTTTAAAGGGGGATAGTGCTAAAGGCTCTGTTGCGCCCAGCGTTACAGGGATCCGGATACCCACTTCTGTTCCTCAGAAGGGTTCTGAGGTTTACTGTTGCATCAGTCCACTCACGCAACGGCATCCCGGAGAACCAGCCATGTTCTTCTCCCGACCCGCCGCCACTCTCTCTGGCGACGGCTGCCGCGCGTAGTGCGTTATCCTTAACGCCGCGCGGCAGCTGGCTGGCCTCCGCTTTATGCATGCTCGTTGCAAAAATCAGAATGACACAACCGGTCAGGGTCGTTTGCGGCCGGTAAACAGGCTCACGAGGAACAGGATAATACCGACAACGAAGACAACTTTAGCCGCCCATGCTGCCGTACCGGCGAGGCCGCCAAATCCTAACGCCGCCGCGATCAGTGCAATTACCAGAAAAATAATACCCCAACGAAACATAAGCCTCTCCTTACCATAGTGAAATCGAACTGCTTGTTTCTTCCCAGTTTGGGTCTTGTTTTGTCAGTACGGCGTCACGCAGACGCCGCGCTCACGACGTTAAGACTTCACGGTCAGGTCATTCTTAACGCTTTTCACGCCTTCAATGGCTTTCGCGATGCTTTCAGCGCGATCCGACTGCGCTTTAGTCGCGACGGTTCCTGAGAGCTGGACGACGCCGTCAGTGGTTTCTACCTTGACGTTACGCGAAGGAACAATGTCATCGGCTAACAGTTTAGCTTTAATTTCGCTAGTCGTTGCCGCATCGCCGGCATATCCCTTCATACTTTGTGATTTGCTGTCTTTAACGTGCAGTTTGTCGCTGACGGATTTCACACCTTCCACTTTTTTCACGGCGGCGACGGCTTTTTCAGCCTGATCCTGCGAAGTGACAAAACCGCTCAGGGTCACTACGCCATCGTGCGTTTTCACGGAGATATCCGTACTTTTTATTGCTTCGTCATCCACCAGAGCCGCTTTGGCTTTTGCGGTGACGGCGCTGTCATCCATAAATCCATCGACTTTTTTCATAGAACTATTGATTTTCGCACCGGCGTTATCCGCGCTTTGCTGCGCTTTTTGCGTCAGCGAGTCATCAGCCAGGGCGCTGCCGCTTAACAGGGCGGAACCAACCATTACCGCCATCAGCGTTTGGGCAATCTTAGTCTTATTCATCGATATCTTCCTTCTGTCAGTGAGCTCACCCACACCCGTGGGCGCAACAGCAGCAAACGGCGCTGCTGCATCGTTGGACGTCATTAAGAAGTAACTTCTCTTTTGCCGTCCGACAGAATAATCATAGTCGGTGTTTCGCGTTCTGCTTGAATAACTGGTTGATCACACGCCAGTTAAGAGAAAAAACAGCATTTTTAGGAGGAGTCTGGAAGGGAAGAACAGGGCCAGCCAAAGCTGGGCGGCCCTGTTGTAGCGCGGATTAATGCTCGCGAGTTTTGCGGAAGATTACGTCAGGATAGCGTTCCTGCGTGATGTTCAGGTTCACCATGGTCGGCGCGATGTAGGTCAGGTTGTCGCCGCCGTCCAGCGCGAGGTTGACCTCGTTTTTACGCTGGAACTCGTCGAATTTCTTCGCATCGCTGCACTCAACCCAGCGCGCCGTGGAAACGTTAATCGCTTCGTAGATCGCTTCGACGTTGTATTCGCTTTTCAGACGCGCCACAACGACGTCGAACTGCAGCACACCCACCGCGCCAACGATCAGGTCGTTGTTGTGCACCGGACGGAACACCTGTACCGCGCCCTCTTCCGACAGCTGTACCAGCCCTTTCAGCAGCTGTTTCTGCTTGAGCGGATCGCGCAGGCGGATACGACGGAACAGCTCAGGGGCAAAGTTCGGAATGCCGGTGAACTTCATGTTCTCGCCCTGAGTAAAGGTGTCGCCGATCTGGATGGTGCCGTGGTTGTGCAGGCCGATGATATCGCCCGGCCAGGCCTCTTCTACGTGCGAGCGGTCACCCGCCATAAACGTCAGCGCGTCGGAGATCACCACATCTTTGCCGGTACGCACCTGGCGCAGCTTCATGCCCTTCTCATATTTACCAGAAACGACGCGCATAAAGGCGACGCGGTCGCGGTGTTTCGGGTCCATATTGGCCTGAATTTTAAACACGAAGCCGGTGAACTTCTCTTCCTGCGCGGTAACGGTACGCACGTCGGTCGCGCGCGGCATCGGCGCAGGCGCCCAGGAGACCAGGCCGTCAAGCATATGATCGACGCCGAAGTTGCCCAGCGCGGTGCCGAAGAAGACCGGCGTGATTTCGCCGCTCAGGAACAGCTCGCGATCGAATTCATGCGAAGCGCCTTTTACCAGCTCCAGCTCCTCGCGCAGCTGCGCCGCCAGCTCTTCGCCGACCGCGTTATCCAGCTCCGGGTTATCCAGCCCTTTGACAATGCGCACTTCCTGAATGGTGTGGCCCTGCCCCGTCTGGTAGAGATAGGTTTCGTCGTTATAGAGGTGGTAAACCCCTTTGAACAGCTTGCCGCAGCCGATAGGCCAGGTGATCGGCGCACAGGCGATTTTCAGCTCGCTCTCCACCTCATCCAGCAGCTCCATCGGGTCGCGGATATCGCGGTCGAGCTTGTTCATAAAGGTCAGGATCGGCGTGTCGCGCAGGCGGGTAACTTCCATCAGCTTGCGGGTACGATCCTCGACGCCTTTCGCCGCGTCGATCACCATCAGGCAGCAGTCCACCGCCGTCAGGGTGCGGTAGGTATCTTCCGAGAAGTCTTCGTGCCCTGGGGTGTCGAGCAGGTTGACCAGGCTCTCACGGTAGGGGAACTGCATTACCGAGGTGGTGATAGAGATGCCGCGCTGCTTCTCCATCTCCATCCAGTCCGATTTAGCGTGCTGGCTGGAGCCGCGGCCTTTTACCGTACCGGCAGTCTGAATAGCCTGTCCGAACAGCAGCACTTTTTCAGTGATGGTGGTTTTACCGGCATCGGGGTGCGAAATGATCGCAAAGGTGCGGCGGCGCGCCACCTCTTGCATGAAATTAGACATGAGTGAGTTCTTCTCATCGAGGCAACGTCACACGAGAGGACGCTGCAGAGTAATCATGATGGCCGGAAATCCGGCAGGTAAACGGAGCCAGGCGTGACGCAACAGCGTCAGAAGGCGGTGGTTGATGCGCGTTCTACATTGGCGGCGATTCCGGTTACCCAGTCTTCGTTAAGGCGGCATAGCATACAATATTTTGCGCGCGGCGGCGAACAGAGGCAGGGAAAATTTCAGCACAGCCCGCCCTCAGGCGGGCATTCGCCTGGTTACCCCAGCACCCTTTTTACGCAGGATTTGAAAATATTCACGCCGTTTTCCAGCGCGTTAAGATCGAAGTGCATATCGGGATGATGCAGGCCCGGCACCAGGTTGGTGCCCAGTCCCCAGAAGCCCGCCTTCACATTCGGGCGCTTCACCGGATAAAAGAAGAAGTCCTCGCTGCCCGGCGTGGTTTTCGCCTCCAGCAGCCCCTCTGCGCCCAACACCTCGGTAATCGCCGCGCGGATCACCTCCGTCGCCTCATTATCGATTTCCGCCGCAGGCATCTCTTTCAGCACCACGACGTTCGCCGTGGCGCCCAGCGCCGCGACGCTGTGCTGGATCGCCTGGGTTACCTTCTCTTTCAGCGCCTCCATCGGCGCGTTCTCCTGCGAACGCAGATCCCATACCACCCGCGCCTCGTCAGGCACCGAGTTGGTGACGCCCGCGTCGCAGAGAAAACGGGTCGCCTTCACGCTCCAGTTAAGCCCCGGCGAGAGGTGAATCGCGTTTACCGCATTGACCGCCTGCACCGCCGCGTCCAGCGCGTTAATGCCGAGATGCGGGCGCGCGGCGTGCGCGGGCGCGCCTTTGATAGTGGCCTCCAGCGTCGAGCAGGCGGAATAGAGCACTGCTGGCGTCGCCTGGCCGACCACGCACTCCTCCAGCGGACGCAGATGGAAACCGAAGATCATCTCCACGTCATCCAGCGCGCCGCCTTCTACCATCGCCAGCGCGCCGGCACCCAGCTCTTCGGCTGGCTGAAACAGAATTTTCAGGCGTCCTTTTTTTACCGCGCCTTCCGCCAGCAGCTCCTGCGCGGCGGTCAGCACCACGGAGGAGTGGCCATCGTGACCGCAGGTATGGCGCGCGCAGGCCACGCCGTCGATAATATGGCCGAGCGCATCCATATCGGCGCGCAGCGCCAGCACCGGCCCAGGTACGCCGCTGTCGATCTCCGCCACGATGCCGGTGGTCTGGTTGATATTACGCGTTACCTTCAGCCCCGCCTTTTCCAGCTGTTCGGCGATATAAGCAGAGGTTTTAAATTCCTGAAAGCCCAGCTCCGGAATTTCATGCAGGTAGTGATAATGCTCTAAGACCTTTGACACCGCTTCTCTCCTAGATAAAAAGACGCATAACGAACATCGCGATCGCCGCATTGATAACGCTCACCAGCATCAGCAGCGGCCAGTATTTTTTCGGTACATCGGCCACGCCCAGCAGACGTCCCATGTACTGCAGCTGCGATCCCATCAGGAAAATCGCAGGCGCGAGGATAGTAATGTCCGCGCCGGTCAACACCCCTTTAGCCAGCAGGCTCACCGCTACTCCCGTACCGGCCGAGGAGGAGAGCCAGGCGGTCAGCAACACGGTAATGGCTTCGCCCGGCAGGCCGAACAGGCCCATTACCGGCGCGAAAACGTTGCCGAGAAACGGCATGATGCCGAGCAGGTTGAGCACTTCCGCCAGCACATAGGCCATCACCACATTAGGCATCAGGTTATGGATAGCGATGTGGAAACCCTTGCGCGCGCCGGTAACGAAAATATCAAAGGGATTCTGGCTGACTTTAACCGCGCCGTTATTTTCCATGGTCGAAATCCTTTTTATAAACACTGTTTAACACACAACGCGTCAACGCCGCACCGACAAATTTAAGAACGAACATTAACGTGAGCGGAATAATAATTGGCAGCGTCATTGAGGCGAATAATGCCGATCCGATGGCGAAATAGTTATTGATTAATCCCGCGCCGGAATATTGCCAGGCGCTCATCACCACAATATCTTTTTTAGTGACCTGGCCGCGGTCATACATCTCTTTCGTCAGCGCCGCGCCCGCGTCAGTGCTCTGCAGGTCGGTGATCAGCGCCAGCCCGCAGCGTCCCGGCAGCCCCATCAACGGCCGCAGTAGCGGCGTCAGCAGCTTATGCGCCGCGCGCATCGCGCCGTAGTGGGTGAAAATCTCCAGCACACCCAGTGCCAGCATCACGGTCGGCGTCAGCGAGAGCGCGAACAGAAAGCCCGCTTTGGCGCTCAGCCCGCCCGCGCCGAGGAAGGTATTGCTGGCGGGATCTTTCATGGTGCCGAAGCTGCCGCCCAGCGTGGTAAAGTCAAAGGCGCCCAGCCAGCGAAAGCCGTCGATCTTGTAGAGCAATCCTGAAAAAAAGAGCACCGCGACAAACAGCGCCAGATAACTTCCTTTACTGGCTGAGACACGCTCGCTTCTCAGCGCTATTTTTTCGTCAGACATGATTATTCCCGCGAAGTCGTTTATTGGTTGCAATATATGGAACTCTGGTAGTTGCAGGTTTTATGCCAACCGCCGTAAAAGCTCTCTTTTGAAAATAAAGTTTTTCTCTCCCTGCGTTTTGAATAAATAATTGATTAAATCTGCGCCGGTTTATATTTCTCAGCGAGCTGATGAGGTAGCGAATATCTTTCCTTTTCTGTAACCGACCGGCAATGCAGGCGGCGTTGCACCGAGAGTGTGCAGATGCGCCGCGCCAGGCGAGCGCGACGGGAAACGTACCGCAGAATGATAATCGCTCGTATTCAAATAACTAAATAATTCTATTTAAATCAATCGGATAAAATGTAATTTTTTAGTAAAAAGCTATCTTTTTCCCGGTCTCATGGTGCATAATTCACCACTTCTCCCCTGCTAATTATTTTGCCTCTTTAAAGGAATCGACCATGCTGACTGCTGAAATGACTTCGCGTCTTAACGATCAACTTAACCTCGAATTTTTCTCCGCTAATCTCTATTTACAGATGAGCGCGTGGTGCAGCGATAAAGGTCTGGAAGGCGCAGCGGCATTTCTGAAAGAGCACTCCCGTGAAGAGATGGAGCACATGCAGCGCCTGTTTGAATACCTGAGCGATACGGGCGCTATGCCGGTGCTGGGCACCATCGCCGCGCCGCCGGTCGCCTATAACTCGCTGCCGGAACTGCTGGAGCAGGCGCTGGATCATGAAAAGCTGATTACCCGCAAAATCAACGAGCTGGCGCATGCGGCTATTACGTCGCTCGACTACTCCACCTTTAACTTCCTGCAGTGGTATGTTGCTGAGCAGCATGAAGAAGAGAAGCTGTTCAAAACCGTACTGGATAAGCTGGCGCTGGTGGGCAACAAAGGTGAAGGCCTGTTCCTGGTCGACAAAGATCTGGGACGTATGAATACGGAAAGCCACGGCGCTAACAGCTAAGGTGCCTGTGCGGGCCGAACGGCCCGACCGTGAAGTCGCTTAAGGCATCTGTGCTCACCCGGCCCGCGCCATCCCTGGTGCGGGCCGTTTTGCTTTGCGGGGCGCTGCGCCTTACAGGCTGAACCGCGCCGTTTTCTCGCCGTTGATCCACAGCTCACGCGTCTCGCCAGCGGGCAGTAACACCTCAATTTCACGCCACGCGGGCTGATAATCGCCGCGCTTCTCCAGCGTCAGCTCAAGGCGTTCGCGACTGCTCTGCAGTGTCCAGCGCATCCAGAGCGCATTGCCCTGCTGCCAGCCGTGGCTTTCGCCGTCGTCATCGAAAAATTCGCCCTCCGTGTGCGCCTCGCCTGGCGCAGGCCACAGCTGAAGCTCGCGCACCCTGTCGAGCCGCGCATCGGTCGTGGTTTCGCAACGTCCCAGCGGAATGGCGGAACCGGCGCGCGCCAGCAGCGGCAAGCGGTCAAGCGGCGCATCCAGCGTGACGGTTTGTCCGCCCGCCAGCCACTGGCCGCTGTGCCAGTCATACCAGCCGTGGGCGTTGCGCGGCAGATAGACCTCGCGCTCGCGGCTGCCCTCTTCCACCACGCTGGCGACCAGCAGATCGCGACCCAGCAGAAAGTCGTCATTTTCCCGGTAAGTCTCGCTGTCCTCTTCGTGATCGAGGAAGGTTGGACGCAGCATAGGCTCATCCTGCGTACTCGCCTGCCACAGCAGCGTGTAGAGGTAGGGCATCAGACGATAGCGCAGACGGATCGCCTCGCGGATCAGCGGCGTCACCTCCGGATACATCCAGGGCTCGTTCACGGTGTGATCGTCGTTCCACGAATGGATGGTAAAGCGCGGATGCATCACGCCGTTCTGCACCCAGCGCACAAACAGCTCGGCGTCCGGCTTGTCGCCAGAGAAGCCGCCCACATCGTGGCCGACGTTGAACAGCCCGGACAGGCTCATGCCCAGCCCCATGCGGATGTTGTAGCGCAGCGTCTGCCAGCTGGTGCGGTTATCACCGCTCCATGTCTGCACGTAGCGCTGCATACCGGCGCAGCCGGAACGGGAGATCAGATAGGGACGCTTCTCCGGCGCGAAGCGCTGCTGCGCCTCCAGCGAGGCGCGCATCATCAGCAGCGGCATCACCGGACGAATATGCTTAATGGCGATACTCTGGCCGAAGCCGTGACAGCGCGCTTCGCCGTCCCAGACTTCATATTCGTTATTGTCATTCCAGGTGGCGTCGATGCCCTTCTCCAGCAGCTGCGTGGTCACGTTCTCCTGCCACCAGCGCACCGCCTGCGGATGAGTAAAGTCGAGGTGCGATCCCTCATCATCCCAGAACACCGAGCGCTCCGGGCGATCCTGCTCCGAGTCACGAATAAAGAGTCCCTGCGACGCCACTTCCTGATAGCGCGGATGATCCTGCAGCAGACAGGGTTTGATATTGGCTGCCAGCTTCATGCCCGCGGCGTGGAACGCCTCGCTCATGCCGTTGGGATTCGGCACCTTGTCGTAGTTCCAGTTAAAGACATAGCGCTTGTTGTTGATGGAGGTGTAGCCCGACGAAAGCTGGAACGAGTCGCAGGGAATTTCGTGTTCGCGACAGAGACGGATAAAGCCCTGTAGCTGCTGCTGCGCGTCGGGCGCGTCGGTGTAGTGCATGGTCGAACCGCTGTAGCCCAGGCTCCACTTCGGCTGGAAAATAGTGCGGCCGGTCAGGCGCACAAAAGCCTGCGTCACATCCAGCAGCTTCGGTCCCAGCATCATGTAGTAGTCGAGATCGCCTGCTTCGGCGCGGTAGCGTCGATACGGCAGGTGATAATTGTCCAGCTCGTTGCCGAGATCGAGCCAGCTGCTGCTCAGGTTGTCGTAAAACAGGCCGAAGCTCACGCCGTCGCGCTGCGTCAGGGTAAAAGGAATGTGCTTATAGAGCGGATCGGTGCTGGCGGCGTTATAGCCCATGGCGTCAAGGTTGCGCATCTCAAAGCGACGACCGCTGCGGTTCAGATCGCCCGTTTTTTCGCCGAGGCCGTAGACGCGATCCTGCGGCTGGCGGCGCTGATAGTGCTCTACGCCGTCGCCGTGTGCGTTCAGCAGATAGGCGCCGGTATGGCGATCGGCCGCCAGCGGCTGCCACTGCCCCTGATGAAAATGATCCCAGCTCAGACAAAGCGGATGGTGCACCGTCACGCGTAAACGGTCAGTGCTGATACGCAGCTGGTTCTCCTCATGCTCCAGCTGAAACGCGGGCAGCGTAAAGCCGTCGAGGGATTCTCGATCGCGCCCTTCCCAGGGCACATCGTCACCCGGCGCGATGCTCCAGGTGCGGTTTAGCGCCAGCTTGCCTTCGCGCTTCAGCAGCACGCGTATCAGACCCGGTTCCAGCACGTACAGGCGCAGCAGATGCCGGTTATCCACTTTCAGCTCGACAAAATGATCCGCTTGCTGACTCAGCGTCCAGTTCTTCAGGGTTTTCATCAAAGTGTCCTTATTGTTCAGCGCTGCGCTGACGACGTTCGGCGATAAACATCACCAGGAAAATCGCGCCCACCAGGTCGAAAAAGCCCATGGCGATAAACAGCGGGTTAAAACCAATGGTGTCGGCAGTCACGCCGATAATCAGAGAGAAGATAAAGCTGGCGATCCAGGCGCAGGAGCCGCGCATGCCGTTAACCGTCGCCATCTGGCGGCGATCGAAACGCTCCACCACCAGCGCGCTGAGCATGCAGGAGATCACCTGATGGCCGAAGCCGCCGATAGAGATCAGGGCGATCGCCAGATAGGGATCTTTAACGAGCGTCATCAGCGCCAGCGAGATCATCAGCACCGCGCCGGTGATCGAACTGGCGACGATAGAGTTGACGCGCGTCAGGCCGAACCACTTCACGTAAATTTTGGTCAGATAGCCACTGGCGACGCTGCCGAGATCGGCGGCCAGAAACGGCAGCCAGGCGAACATCACAATCTGCTTGAGATCCATGCCGCGCTCGTTAGCCAGATAGAGCGGCACCCAGAAGCTGAGCACCGCCCAGGCTGGTTCGGCGAGAAACGCCGGTATAGCGATGCCGTAGAACTTTTTCTCTTTGCCGATGGTTTTCAGCGCCTGAAAGAACGGCAGCTTCTCGCCCACGGCTTCGTTGTCCTGGGTGATCCAGGCGCGCTCTTCATCAGAGAGGCGGCCATGTTTCTCCGGCGACTGATAGCCCCACCACCAGAGACCGACCCACAGCAGCCCCAGCCCGCCGGTCAGCAGAAAGGCGCCCTGCCAGCCAAAAGAGATATGCGCCACATAGATAATCGGCGGTGCCAGCATCGCCCCGACCGAAAAGCCGACGCCCGCCCAGCCTGCGGCGACCGGACGCTCTTTTTTCGGGAACCAGTCACCAATCGCCTTGGCGTTAGCAGGCGTCGCCGCCGCCTCCGACGCGCCCATCACAAAGCGCAGCAGCGCCAGATGCAGCCAGCTGCCTGCGCCAGCGTGCAGCAGACAGGTTACCGACCAGACAAGCGCGCAGACCAGGAAGCCCATCTTCAGGCCGATCAGGTCAATCAGCCAGCCGCAGAGCGGCTGAAACAGGGTATAGGCGAGCTGAAACGCCGCGACGACCCATGAATAGTGCTCGGTGCTCATATTCAGGCTGGTTTTCAGCTCCGGCGCCAGAATGCCGAGCGAATTGCGCGTTACGTAATTAACGGTCACGCCCAGTAAAAACAGTCCCAGCATCCACCAGCGCAGATTTTTGATGGTGCGCATCGTACGCGTCGCGCCGATAGGCTTAGTTGTAGATTCAAGGCTCATTTGTCAGCTCCTGTGCAGGCTTTTAACGGCCAGATTGATCCTTCACACCGCCCTCTGGCGTACCGCGTGAACCTGTCTGGCACCTTAAAAAAGCGCGAAACGTCGGTATAGCCTCTTTTTTGCAACTTTTTTCATGGCAAACTTTTCGGCGCGTTTAAACCACCTTACTTGCCTTATCTGACGCGATTCAGCATGCAATGAAAAATTTTTCATTGGCAGATTTGAGGACGATCACAAAATGAAACAAAGGCTGAAAATCAGCGAAATTGCGGCGCTCAGCGGCGTGTCGATCAGCACCGTTTCGCGCGTGCTGGCGGGCAAAGCCAATACCCGCGCCAGCACGCGCGACAAGGTGCTGGCGGTGGCGCAGCAGCAGGGTGTGCTGGATAACCTGCACAGCGGCCGCCTGCTGCTGAATAATCTGATGGTGTTTGCGCCGCCGCGCGCCTTCGACGTGCGCAGCGATATCTTTTATTACAAGGTTATTCAGGGGATTGCGCAGGCGATCGCCCCGCACGAGGTGCGTTTACGCTACTGCGCGCTGGAAGAGAATGAGAGCGACACGTCGCTGTTTCTGGAGAAAATGCAGCAGACCGACGCCGCGCTGCTGGTGGGTATTGACGACGATCATATCCACCAGCTTGCAGCGGAGATAAACAAGCCGTGTGTGTTGATCAATGCGATGGACCGCCGTATGCGGCTCTCTTCGGTCTCTCCGCATCATCAGCTGATCGGCGAAAGCGCCGCGCGCTATCTGTTTGAACAGGGACACCGCCAGATTTTGTCGCTGCACTGCCTGCGCCGCTACACCATGGAGCAGCGTTTACAGGGGGTGCGCGACGCCTGGCACGCCATGAATCTGCGCTTCGACAGCCGCCAGCATCTGCTGACGCTGACCAGCTTCAGCCGTCTTGAGGCGGCGGAAAGGCTGGGTGAATACCTGAAGCACTGCCCGCTCGCCCAGCGGCCGACAGCGATTCTGGCGAGCGGCGACTATATCGCCGCCGGCGCGGTGGAGGCGTTGCAGCAGGCGGGACTGCGCGTGCCGCAGGATGTCTCGGTGATGAGCATGGATGGCTTTAACCTCGCCGCCATCCACGATATTCCGCTGACGTCTGTGCAGGTGCCGCGCGACGAGCTGGGCGCGGAGGCGGTGCGCATCGTGCAGAGCATGCGCCTGAACGCACAGGCGCTGCCCGGCACGCTGCTGCTACACGGCAAACTGGTGGTGCGCGAGTCGGTACGCCGTATTCGCGACAACCCCAGCCACGCGCCGGTACAGCAACACGGCCTCTATGACTAGGCCGGGTTGTTGAGCGCTTTGAGCCGCAGCTCCGACGGCTGCGGGCGACCAAAATAGTAGCCCTGGAACAGCGTACAGCCCTCTTCGCGCAGCTTCGCGAACTGTTCGCTGCTCTCCACCCCTTCGGCGGTGATTTGAATATCGAGGCTGCGACTCATGCCGGTAATGGCGCGGATAATCGCCAGCGCTTCGCGACTGTCGCCCATATCGCTGATAAAGGATTTGTCGATTTTGATTTTATCGAACGGGAAGGAGCGCAGATAGCTGAGAGACGAATAGCCGGTGCCAAAGTCATCCAGCGCAATCTGCACGCCAAGCTTTTTCAGGCTCTCCAGCGTGCGGATATTGCCGAGCGAGTCGTCAAGCAGCACCGACTCGGTGATTTCCACTTCCAGCCGGCCTGGCTCCAGGCCGGAATCGCGCAGCGCAGCCTCCACGACCGATACCAGCGAGCTGTTTTTAAACTGCAGCGGTGAGAGGTTGACCGATACCGTCTGTTTGCCTTCCCAGCTTGTCGCCTCGCGGCAGGCTTCGTAGAGCGCATAAGCACCGAGCATATGGATCAGGCCGCTCTCCTCTGCGATGGGAATAAAGTCGTTCGGCATAATCAGCCCCTTCACCGGATGGTGCCAGCGCATCAACGCCTCGTAGCCGATAATCGACTGCACCGCCTCGCCGTCGGTAATTGGCTGGTAGTAGAGCTTAAGCTGACGTCCGCCAATCGCCTCGCGCAGATCGTTCTCTATCACCCGACGGCTACGCGCCACGTCATCCATCGCCAGCGTAAAATGCTCATAGCGGTTGCGGCCGTTGCGCTTGGCTTCATAGAGCGCCATATCGGCGCAGCGCAGCATCTGCTCCGGCGTATTGGTAATAGCCGCGCTCATGGCGATGCCGACGCTAAGGCCGACGCTCAGGTTATGGCCTTCGACGTTAACCGGCGGACGTATCGCTTCGATCAGGCGTTGGGCAACCAGCGCCGCCTCTTCCGCGTTACTCACGGAAGGCAGAACGATAGCGAACTCGTCGCCGCCGATACGCGCCAGCGTATCGCGATCGCGCAGCGCGGCGCGCAGCCGTTTGGCAACCGCGCGCAGCAGCTCGTCGCCGATCTGGTGGCCAAGCGCATCGTTTACGTTCTTGAAATTGTCGAGATCCAGACAGAGCGTGGCGGTCTGTCGGCTGCCCTGCGCATCGTGCCGCAGCGCCTCGCTTAGCCGCTGCCGGAACAGAATGCGGTTCGGCAGGCTGGTGAGGTTATCGTGATGCGCCATATGATGGATGCGCGCATCGGCAGCGCGCTGATCGGTGACATCCTCGACGATCAGCATAATGTAGTTCTGGCGCGCATCCTGCCCGGCGATGGTGGTGGCGCGGGTATGCAGGATGCGTTCGCCGCTGGCGGTAAGCAGCAACTGCTCGCGCTGATGAATGCCCTCGCTGCGCAGCGCGATATCCGCCAGGCTGTTGAAATAGTCGCTGAGTTCAGCCGACATGCACTCGTGCGGCTTTTTATTGATCAGCAGCGCTTTAGACAGGCCGAACAGCTTTTCCGACCGATCGTTGACCAGCAGGATCTCACGCGTAATGGCGTCTTCTACCACCACGCAGGAGGGAATATTGGCGATGATGTTATCGAGGAATTTCGACAGCGCCGCCATTTTAGCGCTCTGCGCTTCGGCCAGGTCTTTGGCGCGCAGCAGCTGCTGTTCCTGCTCGCGGCGCTCGGTAATGTCGCGGGTGATCTTGGCGAAGCCGATCAGCTTTCCTTCGTCATTATGGATGGCGTCGATGACCACGTGCGCCCAGAAGGCGCTACCATCCTTGCGGTAGCGCCAGCCCTCATCCTCGAAGCGGCCGTTCTTCAGCGCGGTCGCCAGATTCGTCTCCGGGGCACGCTGCAAACGCTCCTGCGCGCTGTAAAACACCGAAAAGTGCTGGCCAACAATCTCTTCGGCGACATAGCCCTTGGCGCGCTGCGCCCCGGCGTTCCAGTTCACTACGCAGCCGTTGATATCCAGCATATAGATGGCGTAATCGGTGACGCCTTCCACCAGCAGGCGGAAGCGCTGCTCATGCTCGCGCTGCGCGCGCAGCATCGCCTGCTGCTCGGTGCAGTCGCGGGTGATTTTGGCGTAGCCGATAAGCTTGCCGCCGTCGTCGCGTATGGCGTCGATAATGACGTGCGCCCAGAACGCGCTGCCATCTTTGCGGTAGCGCCAGCCCTCATCTTCGAAACGACCGGTGCGATAGGCTGTCTGGAGGTTTTTTTGCGGAATAAGCGCCTTGCGATCCTGGGCGCTATAGAAGCGGGAGAAGTGCTGGCCAACAATCTCTTCGGCAACATAGCCTTTGGCGCGCTGCGCCCCGGCGTTCCAGTTTACGACCAGCCCGTCGTGATCCAGCATATAAATGGCGTAGTCGGTTACGCCCTCAACCAGCAGGCGGAAACGCGCTTCCTGTTCACGCTCTTTGCGCTGCTGCGCCTGCTGTTCGGTGCAGTCGCGCGTAATCTTGGCGAAGCCGATCAGCTCGCCGTGGGGGTCGCGGATGGCGTCGATAACCACATGCGCCCAGAATGCGCTGCCATCTTTACGGTAGCGCCAGCCTTCGGTTTCGAAGCTGCCGGTGCGCGCGGCAGTATCCAGACCGCGCTGCGGCACGCCCTTTTGCCGATCGCTTTCGCTGTAAAACAGTGAGAAATGCTTACCGACGATCTCATCCGGCGTGTAGCCTTTCGCCCGTTGCGCCCCTGCATTCCAGTTAGCGACAGTGCCGTCTGGTTTAAGCATATAGATGGCGTAATCAATCACGCTTTGTACCAGTAACCGATACATAACATCTGCATTTTTATCCATTGTTATTAGCCTGTTGCTGCGCTGCCTGAGGTTGTCCCCAGAAATTAAGAAAGGTCTTAATAAGGCCCCGACTACATCCGAAATGCCCTGTTTTGACAAGCACTAATAAGCGGATGACGAAAGTTAGTAGGTGTTTTATCGGCAGTGGCGAGAAAATGTTCAACTGTAAATAAACTTGTGTAATGGCGGGTTTAAGACGGTAAAGGATAAGCAGGCAAAAGCGAAAATGCACGAAAAGCCCGACCTGGACGGCTGGGCTTAGCGCATAACAAAATCAGTCACCTGTGACGCGCCACAGAGCTTACCCCTCCGATGCCTCTGCCACCACCTGATGTACCGCAATATACCGTTCGTAGCGCGACGCCTTCAGCCGCGTTAAATCCACCAGCACCAGTCCGTCGATGCAGTGATTGAACTCAGGATCGCTGCCGAAATCGATAAACTGCACGCCGCCAGGCTCGCACAGCTCCGAATACTGCTTATAGAGCGTAGGAATGGCGCAGCCAAGATTGCTCAGCAGCAGCTTGAGCCTGCGCAAATCTTCCTGATAGTCGTCGCCGCTGAACTGCGCCAGCACGTCCGGCAGCGACGCGGGATAGGGCCGGCGCGACGTCGCCAGCGGCAGTTCGGTAGGAAAATAGAGCCGATAGAAGGCCACCAGCAGATCGCGCGCCGCCAGCGGCATCCCGCCGGAAATAGAGACCGGCCCAAACAGATAGCGCGTCTGGGGATAGCGCGCCAGATAAGCGCCGATGCCGAGCCAGAGGTAATCGAGCCCGCGCTTACCCCAGTAGGCAGGCTGAATAAAGCTGCGTCCCAGCTCGATGCTCTGCTGCAAAATCGGCATCATGCGCTCGTCGTAGTGGAACAGGCTGTGGCTGTAAAACCCTTCCAGCCCGCGCCTGGAGAGCTGCTCGTCGCCGGGAATAAAGCGGTAGGCGCCCACGATCTCCAGCTGCGCGTCATCCCACAGGATAAGGTGATAGTAATCGTCGTCGTAATTATCCAGATCGCGACGGCGGCCACTGCCCTCACCCACCGCGCGAAAGGCGATTTCACGCAGACGCCCCAGCTCGCGCAGCAGCGGCACCCAGGTCGCGCCGTTGCGCCGCCACAGATAGATCTGCTTGCCGTCGCCGGTGGTGCCGAGATGCTCGCTCTCGCGCAGTGCCCGCTTCAGCTCGGCGCGATCCTCAGCGCGAGCGATCGCTTTTTCGGTCTGGAACAGGCCTGGGCGCTGCTGGCCGATGCGATAGAGGTGTTTGCGCAGCCGTTTTGCCAGCGCTTTGCCCGGCGTATGGCCGTCGTGCCAGTGCGCAAAGGGAATTTGCGCGCCGATATGCAGCTTGATGCGCGTGCCGCGCTGGCGAAACATCTCGCGCACCAGCATCAGCAGCGCCAGCGGCTGGGCGATTTTAGCCGCCGCGTAGAAGAGTCCACTGTTGCGCCCGTCGATAAATACCGGCACCAAAGGTGCGCGGGCGCGCGCGGCAAGACGCAGAAAGGTGTGGTGCCAGCGGCCGTCGCGCACGCCGCGGCTGCTGAGGCGCGACACTTCGCCCGCCGGGAAGATAATCAGCACGCCATCATTGCTGAGGTGCTGCTGCATGCGCTGAAGCTGGTCACGGCTGGTGCGGTTGCCCATATTGTCTACCGGCAGCATCAGGGTATTAAGCGGCTCCACCATCATCAGCATACGGTTGGCGACGATTTTTACGTCGCGCCGCACCTGTGCCACTGCTGACAGCAGCGCCAGACCGTCAAGCGCGCCGAGAGGATGGTTGGCGACGATGACAACTGGCCCACGCGGCGGGATCTGCTCCAGATCGCGTTCGCTCAGCTCGCAGCGCACGTCGAGGTGCTCCAGCACCTGCTCGATCATATCCAGCCCTTTCAGATGGGGATAGCGCGCGGCGAAGCGCTGGAACTCCTCTTCATGCAAGGCCCAGCGCAATACCCGACGCTGCCAGCCAGCGGGGCGAGCCTGTGGCCAGAAGCGTTCGACAACCTGATCGACAGAGAACATAACGCGCCTTTTTTCGACGATGGTGACGCCAAAAATAAGACGAGATGTTTTCAAATTTATGACGCGGCGCGGCTCAGAAATGGTCGGCGATCGGTGTCCAGATATCGGTCATCGCGCCCTCTTTGCCGGTAAAGGGATCGCGCGTCGGCAGCGGCACCTCTTTCACCTGCTGCTGCGCCGCGTGCAGTTTCTCTGGCTCATCGCGCTGCGTCTCCGGCGCAAAGCCCTCCGGATACGCGCCGACTACCATAAAGTCTTCGCTGGCATAGACCTGCTTATGGCCGACGCCCGCCGGGATCAGCACCGCATCGCCCGCGCGCAGCGTTACCATACGGCCCGTTTCGCCGCCGAACAGCACTTCCGCCCAGCCCTGCGCCACACCCAGCAGCTCATGCGTATTGGGATGGAAATGCGTGTAGGGAAAGATGTCGTAGCGCCATGAGGGCGGCCAGCCGTTACGCGCGAAGGTCTGTTCAAACCAGCCGGCAAAGTCGGGTTCTTCCTCCTGCTTTTCATTTTGCGCATCATCCTGCATGTCATCCTGCATCTCATTCAGCGCTACGCGCGGCCAGATGATAAGCGGCAGCGGATTGTTCGGCACGCCGCCCGATGGGCTGGCGAGCATCAGGTGCTGCGGGTTATTTGACGATCCGGCGGCAAAGGTGCCCGCCGCGAAGGACATCAGTAACAACAGACTGGAAGAGGGGGCAGTCATACAGGTTCTCCGGTTAGCTTTCAGCTAAGTGTGGCAAACCTGGCGGCCGTTGCAATGTGCGCACGTCAGCAAAAACACCATAAAAGCAGGTATTTGCTAACCAAACACAAATAACAACGCAACAATGCTGTCACTTTGTGCTGCCGGTTTATCCCGGCAGCGCTTCGCAAAGGGTGTGCGGCGACGTGACGCTGTTTTGCTGCTCTGCCAGCGGCGCGAAATCAGGCAGGTCGGCGACTTTCTCCGGCGGCACAGGCTTACCCAGTAAATATCCCTGTAGCGTATTGCAGCCTAAACCGGTTAAAAACGCCTGCTGTTCAGCCGTTTCTACCCCTTCCGCCACCACTTTAAGATCGAGCGACTGCGCCAGCGCGACGATAGCAGAGACGATGGTGGCATCCTCGGAGTGATGCTGTAGCTCATTGACGAACGCCCGGTCGATCTTGAGTTCGCTGGCCGGCAGGCGCTTGAGATAGAGCAGGCTCGAATAGCCTGTGCCGAAGTCGTCAATCGAGGCTTTGACCCCCAGCCGCGTCAGCTCGGTCAGGATACGCACGCTCTCGTCCGGATCGCGCATCGCGGTGGTTTCCGTCACCTCCAGCGTCAGCAGTTCGGGCGGAATATCATGCGTCGCCAGCGCCGCCATCACTGTCTCCACCAGACTGCTCTGCTCAAACTGCAGCGCCGAGAGATTCACCGCCACCGACCAGTTGCTGTGCCCCTGCTGACGCCATTCGTGCAGCTGGCGGCACGCCTCGTTGATCACCCAGCTGCCGATGTTGACGATCATGCCGGTCTTTTCCGCCAGCGGCAGGAAGATATCGGGCGTCAGCAGGCCACGCGTTGGATGCTGCCAGCGCAGCAGCGCTTCAAAACCGATAATCGGGCCGCGCGGCGCGCAATATTTCGGCTGGTAGAACAGCCGCAGCTCGCCATTTTCCTGCGCGTGCCACAGGTCGTTATTAAGCTGCAGCTGAGTCTGCGCCAGCGTGTTCATTGAGGGCTGGAAGAAGTTATGCCCGTTGCGCCCGTTGTTTTTGGTGTGGTACATCGCGGCGTCGGCGTTGAACATCAGTTCACGCTCATCTTTCCCGTCGCCAGGGTAGACCGCGATGCCGATGCTCAGCGACACCATCAGTTCATAGCGGGAGATGGCAAACGGACGCTCGATGGCTTTGACCAGCGTATCCGCCACCGTGGCGGCGTCGTTGGGATCGTTAATTTCAATCAGCAGCACAAACTCATCGCCGCCCATGCGCGCCAGCGTGTAGTACCCTTTCATCTGCTCGCTCATGCGCTCGGTGACGGCGATCAGCAGATTATCCCCGACGTGATGGCCGAAGGCGTCGTTTACCGCCTTAAAGCCGTCGAGGTCCATAAACATCAGCGCAAACTGGGTACGCTCGCGGTTGGCTTTATTGATCGCCTGCTCCAGACGATCCTCCAGCAGAATGCGGTTCGGCAGGCGCGTCAGGTTGTCGTGCAGCGCCAGCTGCGCCAGTTCGCGGTTTGCCTCCGCCAGCGAGCGCGCCAGAATCGCGGTGCGCGCCTGCATGCGCGCGTCGAGCATCGACACCAGCAGCGTAATACCGAGGATCGCCAGCGTGACCACCGTCACCAGGATCGCCAGCCAGTTGCTGTTGACGCCCATCTTGATCGTATGGCTGTGCGCCGGAAAGCTCGCCGCCGCCATGCCGGTATAGTGCATGCCCGCGATAGCGAGGCCCATCACCACCGAAGCGCCAAGACGCAGCAGCGTTGTACGGCCGGTCGTGCCGTCGCGCAGGTTAAACGCCAGCCACAGCGCCGCGCCTGACGCCACCAGCGCGATAACCACTGAGAGCGCAATCCAGCTCCAGTTCCAGCTGATGCCGGGTGAAAGCATCAGCGCCGCCATCCCGGTGTAGTGCATCGCCACCACGCCGCTGCCCAGCACCAGCGCGCCGCCCAGCAGTTTTCTCATCGGCAATTCGCCCCGGCAGACCAGCCAGAGCGCAAAGATTGAGGCGATAACGGCGATCGCCATTGAGATGCCGGTGAGCGACGCGTCGTAGCTCATCACCATCTCCATGGTCATAGAGAGCATGCCGATAAAGTGCATCGCCCAGATGCCGACGCCCATGGCGAAGCCGCCGCCAAACAGCCATATCAACGCGACTTTTCCTGTCGAGGTGGCCACGCGGCCCGCCATATCCAGCGCGGTAAAGGACGCCAGCATCGCAACAAGTATGGAAACGATGACGGTAAACGAATCGTATGAGGTCACTAACATAGTGAAGTCCCGTTAAAGCGCAAAAACGCAGCCATGGAGTTGTAATGAAAAAGTCACGAGGATGAATTATTTGCTCAGGTTATCGGCAAAAGGCAAAGGGTAATTAGCCCACGTCGATGAAAGCTTCCGATGCCTGTGAGCGTTAAAATCTATCGTCAAACGGCGGCGAAGTCGGCAATGCGATCGGCGGGCGTCGGTTTACCCAGCAAATAGCCCTGCAGCGCGTCAAAGCCGAGCCGGGTCAGCAGCGTCTGCTGCTCTTCGGTTTCGACCCCTTCCGCCACCATTTGCAGGTTGAGCGTCTGCGCCAGCGCCAGCATTGCGCTTACCACGGTGGCGTCCTGGCTGTCGGCGCGCAGGCTGTTGATAAAGCTGCGGTCAATCTTCAGCTCGCTGGCGTCCAGGTTTTTCAGATGCAGCAGGTTAGCGTAGCCGATACCGAACTTATCGATCGCCACCCTGACCTGAATTTTTTGCAGCTCGCTGATGCGCTGCTGGCTGAATTGCGGATCGCGCATGGCGATACTCTCTGTGATCTCCAGCGTCAGCGACCCGCCCGGCAGCTGATGGCGCAGCAGCGCCTGACGTACCGTCTCCAGCAGATCGCGCTGGTGAAACTGCAGCGCCGACAGGTTAACGGAAACCGTCCAGCGCGTATGCCCGTCGCTGTGCCACTGTTTAAGCTGGCGGCAGGCTTCGTTGATCACCCAGTTGCCAAGCGCGACGATCTGCCCGGTTTTCTCCGCGCGCGGCAGAAAAATATCGGGCATCAGCAGGCCGCGCGTCGGATGCTGCCAGCGCAGCAGGGCCTCAAAGCCGATCAGCTCGCTGCTGCTGGAGCGAAACTTCGGCTGATAGAACAGCCGCATCTCCTGACGCTCCAGCGCCAGCCACAGATCGTTGGCCAGCGCCAGCTGATGCTGCGCGCTGGCGCTCATCGCCGGTTCAAACAGACAGTAGCCGTTACGCCCGCTGTGTTTGGTGTGGTACATCGCCGAGTCGGCGTTGAACATCAGCTCCTGCTTGCTGCGCCCATGCTGCGGATACAGGGCGATGCCCACGCTGAGCGAGACGCGCAGCAGATAGCGATCCAGCTCAAACGACGCATCAATCGCCCTGACCAGCCGCTGCGCCAGCGCCACGGCGTGACGAATGTCGTTGCCCTGGCTCAGCAGCACGAACTCATCGCCGCCGAGCCGCGCCAGCAGCATCCCGTCTTCGCTGAGCTGGCTGCGCAGGCGCTCGGCGACGGCAATCAGCAATCGATCGCCGACGTAGTGACCCCAGGTGTCGTTGACCGCCTTAAAGCCGTCGAGATCCATATACATCAGGGTAAATCCGCTATCCCCGCCCGTCGCCTGGCCAAGCGCCGCTTCCAGCCGCTGTTCCAGCATCACGCGATTGGGCAGCGCGGTGAGATTGTCGTGCATCGCCAGCTGATGCAGCTCCTGATTCGCCTGCTTCAGGCGCTGAGCCAGACGCGCGGCGCGCAGCTGGGCGTCCAGCATAGAGGCGAGCAGCGTAAAGCCGAGGATAGAGAGCGTCACCAGCGCGACCCATACCGCCAGCCCCTGCCCGCTGACGCCCTGCGCCAGCATCATACTGTGGCTATCGAACTGCGCCGCCGCCATGCCGGTGTAGTGCATACCGGCGATGGCAACGCCCATCACCAGCGCGCCGAGCGCGCGCATCGTCAGCAGATTTTTTTCGCCCTGACGCAGATGAAAAGCCAGCCAGAGCGCGGCGGCGGAGGCGCAGTAAGCAATAGCGACGGAGAGCGCAACCAGCGAAAGACGCCAGTGCGGCGCAGGGGTGATAAGCAGCGCAAGCATGCCGGTATAGTGCATCGCCACCACGCCGCTGCCGAGCATGGCGCTGCCGATCAGCCAGCGGCGACGGCTAAACTGCCCGCCCTGCGTCTGCGCGAACGCCAGCATGCAGGCGACGCAGGCCGCCAGCAGGGAGAACACCGTCAGGCCGGTGTCGTAGCGCATCGGCATCATCATCGCCAGCATGCCAATAAAGTGCATTGCCCAGATGCCGATGCCCATCGCCATGCCGCCGGCCATCAGCCACACGCGCGCCATCCAGCCGTGGGACACCGCGACGCGCCCTGCCGTATCCAGCGCGGTAAACGCGGCAATAAAAGCGACGATCAGCGATACGCCAACCAGAACGCTATCCCAGGTGACCAGCAGCATGTGCAACTCCTCACAACCCGCCCATAAGCAGGCGCTGTGTTGTAATCAACAAAGATTTCAAAAAACAGACGGATAAATAGCGCTCAGCCGTGCAGTTTTATTATTTTCAGGGCCGTATAACGCTGTACCGGTCAGGTCGACATGCGATTAAGGTTTTTCCTGGCATAGCCTGTTAAAGCGTAACTGGTTCTGATTAATGTATGAACATATCACTGTTAGCGAAGCGACGGTAGAGGGCAAAATGTTCCCCGCTTTGCTTTTTTTTCGGGTCGCTCAACGCCTTGGTATTACAGGTTTATCGACCGGATAAATTAATTGATTAATGAAAAGTTGCGGTATCGCTTCACCGGAGCTTGTGCGCTGTTCTATATTAAGTAAAATTTATAAAAAACACTTAGCTTAAAGCTAAGATTTTCCTCAGGATGGGGCGCGATTTCTGGCCTGGCCGGGGCCGCCATCGCCAGATCTTGCTTGTTTTACTAATTAATCACCGGGCGAAAAAGCACTGACTCTACATAATCGGTAAGGATTAATTATGAAATTCAAGCTTTTTCTGTTTGCCGCTGCGGGCCTGACCTCGGCATTATCCTCTGTTACTTTTGCCGCCACCACGACAGGGACAATTAACGCTACCCTGACGCTGACCACGGGCTGCCTGGTGAACGGCCAGTCCGCCACCAGCGGCGTTAACTTCGGTACCCTGAACTTCGGCAGCAGCGCGGCGACCTTCGATACCCTGAACGCCACGCTGGTCGGCGCGGCCGGCAACGGTATTTACGTGCGTTGCACCACCGGCCAGACCTACAACGTGCAGGTGACCAGCAGCAACGCCGCGCCCGCTACTGTCTTCGGGACGGTTTCCGGCCAGCCGCGCTACCTGATCCTCGGCTCCAACAATACGCAAGGGATCGCCTACACGCTCTACAGCGACGCGGCCTTTACCACCGCTATTGCCAACAACACCAATATCCCCGCCACCGATACCACCGATCCTACGCTTGGCACCAACTACGCCATCTACGGTCGCGTCGTGGGCGGCGGCTTCAACCCGCTTATTCCGGCAGGTACCTATACCGATACCATTAACGTCGCCGTGAACTACTGATCGCGCTTTCAGGAGCAATCGGGTGGCTGCGCCGCGCGCTTTGCGCAGGCTGATCTGCACGCTGCCCCTGCTGACAGGAAGTCTTAGCGCCTGGAGCCTGCCTACCAGCACGTTTCAAGTCTCTGCTTCCATTGTGGCGGGCTGCGTCGTCTCCGGTACGAATACCGGCGTTTTCGGCACGCTTGATTTCGGCTCGCAGTCAGGCGTCGCCAGCAGCAGCGTCAGCGCCAGCTTCGTGCAGAGCACTGCCATTACGCTCGCCTGTACCCCCGGCACAACGCTGAGCATGAGCATTAACGGCGGCAGCAACTACACCACGACGCGCAACCTGAAACACACCAGCAATACCAATACCGTGGCCTATGCCCTCTATACCAACGCCAGCCATACCACCGCCATTCCGGTAAACAGCGCCGTCGCGCTGAGCTACAGCAACGCCAGCAACATTACGTTGCCGATTTATGGCCTGCTGCGGCTGCCCGGCCCGACGCGCGCTGGCGTCTATACCGACACGCTGACCGTGACGCTGAGCTGGTAGCCGCATGCTTAAAGGAGAAAGATGATGATGCGCGCCCTGTTGTTCCTTGTTTCCCTGCTGGCGACCAGCGCCCAGGCAGCGAATTCGCTGATGATTTGGCCTATCGATCCCAGCATCAACCCGGATGAAAAAGCCAGCGAGCTGTGGCTGGAGAATCGCGGCAACGCCACCACGCTGATGCAGATACGCATCTTTAGCTGGCAGCAGGTCGGCGGCAAAGAGCAGTACGCCACGCAGCAGAGCGTCGTTGCCAGCCCGCCGCTGGTGCGCATTGAGCCTGGGCAAAAGCAGCTGGTGCGCCTGATTAAACAGACGCCGCCTGCCGCGGGCCAGGAGCTGGCGTACCGCGTAGTGCTCGACGAGATCCCGACGCCGCGCACGCCGGGCGAAAACCAGGCGGGCCTTAATTTTCAGATGCGCTACTCGGTACCGCTGTTTGTCTATGGCGACGGGCTGACGCGCGATGCGGCGAAGCCGGCGCTGAGCTGGCGGCAGGTCAGCGAGGGCGGAA
The DNA here is from genome assembly GCF_002431095.1 of Pantoea sp. UBA5923. Taxonomy (NCBI): domain Bacteria; kingdom Pseudomonadati; phylum Pseudomonadota; class Gammaproteobacteria; order Enterobacterales; family Erwiniaceae; genus Pantoea; species Pantoea sp. UBA5923. Next base: position 68,194 of record NZ_DJDN01000010.1, read on the forward strand.
AGTCCTGGCTGCTGCTCACCAACCGGGGCAGTGGCCACGCGCGCCTTAGCAACGTCACCCTCGGCGGACGCAAACTGGGCGACGGCCTGTTCGGCTACGTGCTGGCGCACAGCGAAAACCGCTGGCCGCTGAAAAATGCAGTCAGCGGCCAGCTGACGGCGGATACCAATGCCGGTGAATGGCGCAGCGCGTCCAGCCGCTAAATGCAGAGGACTCTTCACCCCTGCGCGCTGGCGGTGGCCAGCGTCTGCGCCTGCCTGACGCCTGCCGCCGCGCTGGCGGAGACTTTTTCGTCTCTGCCGCCACCGCCGTCGCTGGAGAGCAGCGGCGAACAGCAGCGCTATATGCTGGAACTGGTGGTCAATCAGCGCGAAAACGGCGCTATCGTGCCGGTAGAGCGACGCGAGGGCCGCTTGCTGGTGCGCGCGGGCGATTTGCAGCGCGCCGGCATCCCGGCCGAAAAGCTGCCGGACCCGCAGCTGGTCGACGTCAGCCGCTGGAATGAGGTAAAAGCGGACTACGACGATCGGCGTCAGCGCCTGCTGTTAACGGTGCCGCCCGCGTGGCTGCCGGGCCAGGTGATCGGCGAAGCGCAAAACGGGCCGCGCTACCCTGGCCGCACCTCCACCGGGGCGCTGTTTAATTACGACCTCTACGCCACGCGCACCACCAAAGCTGGCACGCGGCTGTCAGCCTGGAACGAACTGCGCCTCTTCGGTTCTGCAGGCCAGTTTTCCAGCAACGGCGTCTGGCAGCAGCAGATGGAAGGCCGCGCTCCCGCGCAGGAGGACGGCTATATCCGCTACGACACCTGGTGGAGCAACGAGGATGAGAACAATGTGATTAGCTGGCGCGTCGGCGATCTCACTACCGATGCGCTGAGCTGGAGCAACAGCGTGCGTCTCGGCGGGATACAGGTCGGCCGCGATTTTAGCGTGCGGCCCGATCTCGTAACCTATCCGCTGCCGGCGTTTTCCGGCCAGGCGGCGGTGCCCTCTACCGTCGATCTCTTTATCAACGGCTATCAGTCCAGCCAGGCGAACGTGCAGCCTGGCCCCTGGTCGCTAACCAACGTGCCCTTTGTCAACGGCGCAGGCGATGCGGTTATTACCACCACCGACGCGGTGGGACGCCGGGTAACGACGACGCTGCCGTTCTATGTTTCCAGCTCGCTGCTGAAAGCGGGCCTGAGCGACTACTCTTTTTCCGCCGGCGCGTTCCGCAACAACTACGGCATTAAGAACGTTGATTACGGCAATGCGGCGGCCAGCGGCTCGCTGCGCTACGGCGCGACCGACTGGCTGACGCTGGAAACCCATGCTGAAGGCGGCGACGCTCTGGCGATGGGCGGCGCGGGCGCGATGTTTCGCATCGGCAGCCTGGGCGTGCTGAACGGCGCGCTGGCGCAGAGCCAGATGAACGGCGCGGCCGGAACACAGTACAGCTGGGGCTACCAGTACAACAACAGCTGGTTCAGCATCGGCACGCAGCATACGTTGCGCAGTCGCGAATTCGGCAATCTGGCGCTGCTCAGCAGCCGTACCGGCAACGGCAACACCAGCAATACTACTTACAGCCTGGCGCGTCGCAGCGCCCAGTACAACGCCAGCGTGTCGCTGAGCCAGTACGGCAGCCTCGGCGCGGCCTATATCGATATCAGCGGCGGCGACGGCCAGCACACGCGGCTGCTCAACCTTTCGTGGAGCAAAACGCTGTGGGGCAACGCCAGCCTCTATCTCTCCGCCAGTCGTGACCAGCAGCAGGGCGCCTGGAGCGGCGCGATGTCGCTGGTGATCCCGTTCGGCGAACACGGCAGCGCCTCGGTCAGCATGGAGCGCGACCAGCAGGGCGAAAACAATCAGCGCCTCTACCTGTCGCGCTCAATGCCAAGCGACGGCGGCTTCGCCTGGGACGCCTCCTGGGCTAATCAGGGCGGCGACAGCGGCGATTATCGCCAGGCGAGCCTGCGCTGGCGTAATAATAAAATTGACACCTCCGCAGGCTTCTATGGCGACGACGGCTACAGCACCCAGTGGGCGGATCTCACCGGCTCGCTGGTGCTGATGGACAGCCAGGTATTTGCCGCCAACGGTATCAACGACGCCTTTGTGGTGGTGAAAACCAGCTATCCCGACGTCAATGTGCGCTATGAAAATCAGTCGATGGGGCGCACTGACCGCAACGGCTACCTGCTGGTGCCTTCGGTCAGCAGTTATTATCCGGCGAAGTACGATATCGATACGCTCGATCTGCCCGCCGATATGACGACGCCGAAGGTCGAACAGCGTTTCGCGGTAAAACGACAGAGCGGCTACCTGCTGCATTTTCCGGTAGAGAAGCTGCGCTCCGCCAGCGTGATCCTGCAAGATGCGGACGGCCAGCCGCTGCCGGTCTCCAGCCAGGTGCTGCGCGAGGGACAGGCGACCGAGTATGTCGGCTGGGACGGCATCGCCTGGCTGGAAAACCTGCGCGCCAGCAATCCGCTTCGCGTCGCCACGCCGGACGGCCGCACCTGTAGCGCCGAGCTGACTATCGCCAGCGGCCAGCCGCAGGCGCTGAAAACCTATGGCCCGATCACCTGCCCGCTGCCGCCGCGACCGGCGGGCGCGCCGACTCCCGGCCCCGATAACGCCACCTCAGGGATTACCCCATGAAAAAAATGCTGCTGCTGACGCTGCTGATGCTTTTCCCGATACTGTCGCGCGCCGCCTGTACTCTGCCCAGCTCGACCGCCAGCTTTGGCTCGGTCTCCACCTTCGTGGTGAACAGTACGGCAGAGGCGACCTCAACCAACGCCAACGTTAACTGCGGAGCCGGCTCGTCGCTTTCTCTGCTGGGCAATAACCAGATCACCTTTCAGCTTACCGGCGCCACCAACGTCAGCGGCACGCGCGGCACCCTTAAGCGCAGCGGCGATACCGGTACGGATAATATTCCCGTCCAGCTCTGCGTCGACAGCACCTGCGCAACTGAGCTGACTATCGGCGGTGCTGCCCATGTTTTCAGCCAGTCGGTGCTGGCGAATCTCGCCGGGCTGCTGGGCAGCCTTAACTTCGCTATTCCAGTCTATCTGCGTACCGTACCGGGTCAGACGGTCGCCGCCGGCACCTATACCGTTACGCTTAACGTGGCAGTAACCTATAACGTCTGCACCAGCATCGGCGTCGGCAATATCTGCCTGTCGCCGCAGAGCGGCAGCGGCGTGATCCCTATCACCGTCACCATGGTCGTCACCAATGACTGCACCACCATTACCGCGCCCAATATCAGCTTTGGCAGCGCGCCGCTGGTCGGCAGTTTTTCCGCCGTCTCGCAGACGATTAACGTGGTATGCAGCAAAGGCAGCACCTACACGGTGGGATTAAGCAACGGCAGCTACGTCAACGGTACGCAGCGCCAGATGGCGAGCGGCGCTAACCGTTTGAGCTATGAGATTTACAAGGGGACCAGCAGCAACCGCTGGGGGCCGAGCGGCACCGAGCGCTACAGCAGCACCAGCGCCACCAGCGTCAGTACGGATGGACTGACGCGCGGCTATAACTATACCGCGCGCATACTTACCACGCAGACCACGCCGCCCGCAGGAAACTACACGGACAGCGTGGTGGTGGATGTGTCGTTTTAGATTGAGGCGCCAGCGGCAGTAGTGGTGCTGCGGCGCGCGCGATACTGTTTGACCATGCGGCCAATCAGCAGCGTGCCGATCAGACCGCAAACGGCGGCGAAAGTGAGCCATACGCCGGGCATCGCTTTATCGCCGGTGGCGTGGATCAGATAGCTGGAGATAGCGGGCGTAAAGCCGCCGAACAGCGCGGTCGCCAGGCTATAGGCGAGCGAGAAGCCGGAGGCACGCACTTCAGCAGGCATAATCTCCGCCAGATAGACCACCATCGCACCGTTGTAGCTGGCGTAGAGGAACGAGAGCCACAGCTCAGCTTCCATCAGATGGGCAAAGGTCGGCGATCCCACCAGCCAGTGCAGCACCGGCCAGGTAGTGACGATCATCAGCAGCGTAAAGGCAATCAACAGCGGTCGGCGGCCGATACGGTCCGACAGCGCGCCCATCACCGGCAGCCAGAACAGATTAGAGATGCCGACGCACAGCGTAACCAGAAAGCTCTCTTTGTCGCTCATCATCAGTACGGTTTTGCCGAAGGTAGGCGTAAAGGCGGTGATCATATAGAACATCACGGTGGTGGTGACCACCATCAGCATCCCCGCCAGCACCAGCGCCCAGTTGCTCGCCAGCGAGCGCATAATCTCCCGCATGCTGGGATGATGTTTGCGCTGGCTAAAGGCTTCGGTCTCTTCCAGCATACGGCGGATCCAGAACAGAAACGGCACGATCATACAGCCGATAAAGAAAGGAATACGCCAGCCCCAGTCCGTTACCGCCTCTTTTGCCAGCAGGTGGTTAAGCAGCAGGCCGAGCAGCGCGGCGAAAATCACCGCAATCTGCTGACTGCCTGACTGCCAGCTAACGAAAAAGCCCTTACGCCCTTTCGGCGCGACCTCCGCCAGATAGACAGAGACGCCGCCCAGCTCTACCCCGGCAGAGAATCCCTGTAGCAGACGGCCCAGCAGGATGAGGATCGGCGCGGCGGCACCCAGCGTAGCGTAGCCCGGCACCACTGCGATGGTGAGCGTGCCTATCGCCATCAGCCCCAGCGTTAACAGCAGCCCTTTACGCCGCCCGTGATGGTCGATATAGGCGCCAAGCACGATGGCGCCCAGCGGCCGCATTAAGAAGCCAGCGCCGAAGGTCATCAGGGTTAACATCAGGGAGGCGAATGGATCGTCGCCGGGGAAGAAGGTTTTCGATATGGCGGTGGCGTAGTAGCCAAACACCATAAAGTCATACATTTCAAGGAAGTTACCGCTGGTAACGTTAAAGATGGTTCGGGCGCTGCCCTGAGGCTTTTGTAAAGGCGAAGTGTGGCTCATAGTGGCTTCCTGCGTTTTTTTCCCCTTTTAGCCTGCCTGAGCCGGGAATAATGTGACCTGCCTCACCATTGCACTTTACAATCATGAAACCAAAAGTAACAAATAATTAACCTCGCAATTATACAGCATAATTCACCATTAAACGCCGCGGTATCCCTTTCTCCTCACTGCCGGGCTGGCCCTCGCGGCTTCAAACAAAAAGGGCAGCCGCCTGGCTGCCCTTTTCAATTTTTAGACGCGTGCCCGCTTATTTCGCGGCGGTTTCCATGCCCATCAGGCCAATCTTGAGATACCCCGCGGCGCGCAGCTTATCCATCACGCTCATCAGGGTTTCATAATCCACCGACTTGTCAGCCTGGAAGAAGATGGTGGTCTCTTTATTGCCTTCAGTCTGGCTGTTCAGCGCGTTGACCAGCGTTTCCGGCGTAACCTGATCGTTGCCGATAAAGAGCTGCTTGTCGGCCTTGATCGACAGGTAGACCGGCTTCTCCGGCCGCGGCTGCGGCGCGCTGGTCGAGGCGGGCAGATTAACGCGAACATCCACGGTCGCCAGCGGCGCGGCCACCATAAAGATGATCAGCAGAACCAGCATAACGTCGATAAACGGCGTTACGTTGATTTCATGCATTTCGCCATCGCTTTCCAGGTCGTCGTTTAATCGCATCGCCATGACTTAACCTACGCGTAATTTCTGAGCGGTCGGACGGGCGTCAGCGCTTTTCGCGTTAAGGTTGCCCAGGTCGATATCACGGCTCTGCAACAGCAGGATCTGCGCAGCCACGTCGCCCAGCGACGCTTTATAGCCCGCAATCATGCGTGCAAAGACGTTGTAGATCACCACCGCAGGGATCGCCGCGACCAGACCGATGGCGGTCGCCAGCAGCGCTTCGGCAATGCCGGGAGCGACGACCGCCAGGTTGGTGGTCTGCGTCTGCGCAATGCCGATAAAGCTGTTCATAATGCCCCACACCGTACCAAACAGGCCGATAAAGGGTGCGACGGAACCGATAGTGGCGAGGAAGCCGTTACCGCGTCCGGCGTGGCGGCTGAAGGCGGCGACGCGGCGCTCAAGGCGGAAGCTGGTGCGCTCTTTGATACCGTCGGTATCCTCAGCGCCCGCAGAGAGTTCAATCTCGTTTTGCGCGTCATTAAGCAGGACGGCGCTGTGGCTGTGGCTTTTGAACTGCGCGGCAACACGGGCGGCGTCGCCTAAGTTACGGGCTTCGCCCAGCGCCAGCTGCTCGCTTTTTAATCGGCGTTTTGCCGCGCTAAGCTCGGCATACTTTCCAAAAAAAATCGCCCAGGTCACGACCGACGCCAGCAACAGGCCGATCATTACCACTTTTACCACGATATCAGCATGTTGATACATGCCCCAAACAGAGAGATCCGTTTGCATCAAGTCACTGGCTACCACGCTGCGTCTCCAACTTCATATGCAGGAATAATGGATAAGCGCGAATAATAGCAAAAAACGAGCGAATTGATAGTAGTTCTCATTACTATTTACAAACCTCAGCCCGGTTTTACCCGATCGTTACTGCTTTTTTATGACGCTTTTCAGGCCAATTTCAGAAATGTGATTTCCTGTATAATTTTATTAAAACATCGTTTCAAAATGTGAGCTTGTTCATTCAATTCACATTGCCGCATTTTCAGACAGCTCTTTTTGCCTATTCTGGCAACACGCGGGCCGCCTCCTCTGCCGCGCAATACCTGTGCCCTCCTCTACCTGCCTGGAGAAAATAATGAGAATGAATAAATGGATCCTTGCCGCTTCCGTCTCCGCTGCGCTTGCTCTGAGCGCGACGTCGGCGTCGGCGAAGGTATTAAAAGTGGCGGAGGTTCAGCCCGCCGGCTACCCCACCGTCGTGGCGCTGCAGCATATGGGCGACAAGCTGAAACAGGCCACCAGCGGACGCCTGGAGATGAAAGTCTATGCGGGCGGGGTGCTGGGCGATGAAGATCAAACGCTGCAGCAGGTGCAGCTCGGCGCGATCGATATGATCCGCGTCTCGCTGGCGCCGGTCACCACCATCGCGCCCGAAACCAGCGTGCTGACGCTGCCCTACGTCTTTCGCGACGTCGAGCATATGCATAAGGTGCTGGACGGCGAGGTCGGCAAACAGATCGTCGACAAGTTCGACGCCGATGCCAACGCGCGTATGGTGTTCCTCGGCTGGACCGACGCGGGCGAGCGCAACATGATCACCAAAAAACCGCTCAGCAAACCAGAGGATCTTAAAGGGATGAAGATCCGCGTGCAGAACAGCGCCATTTCGCTGGCGACGCTGAAGGCGATGGGAGCGAACCCGGTGGCGATGGGGGTCAGCGAAGTATTTAGCGCCATGCAGACCGGCGTGGTGGACGGTACGGAGAACAATCCGCCCACCTTCGTCGCGCATAACTACCTGCCGGTAGCGAAGTTCTACACCCTGACCGGCCACTTTATCCAACCGGAGATGATCCTCTTCTCAAAAACCTCATGGGCGCGCCTGTCGCCGGAGGATCAGACGCTGCTGAAGAAGCTTGGCAAAGAGGCGCAAGATGAGGAGCGCCAGCTGTGGGCAACCTACACCCAACAGTCGATCGAGAAGATGAAAGCGGGCGGCGTCACCTTTCAGGAGACCGACCGGGACTACTTTATGAAAGCCACGCAGCCGGTTCGCGATCGGTTTGGCGGCGCATACAGCGAACTGATGAAGCAAATAGCCGACGTTAAATAACCCCTCACCGCCGCGCATTCGACGCGGCGTTATTCAGGTAACGCATATGACCCGATACTCTCGTCTGATGGATGGGCTCTATCTGCTGTGCATGGGCATCGCCGCCGTCGCGCTGCTGGTGATGGTGACGGTGATCCCCATCGGCATTTTCGCCCGCTATGTATTAAACGGCGCGCTGGCGTGGCCCGAGCCGGTCGCCATTGTCTGCATGATTATTTTTACCTTTATCGGCGCGCCGGTGGGTTTCCGCGCCGGTACGCATATCTGCGTCTCGATGGTGACGGATCGCCTGCCGCCCACCGCGCAGCGGCTGATGCTGCGCCTGTGCGATCTGCTGATGGTCGCGACCTGCCTGGTGATCTTTCAGGCGAGCTATAACCTCTGCCTGGCGATGTGGATCCAGCCGCTCGCCTCGCTGCCAGCGGTGACCTACGGCGAGATGTATTTGCCGATCCCCATCGGCGCGCTGTTTACCCTGTTGTTCGTGATTGAGCGGCTGCTGAACGGCGATCAAAGCCAGCGGCCAGTGGTGGTTTTAGGCGGCACCCATTAAGGAGCGACCATGGACGCATTGATGTTGATCGGCAGCCTGGTTGTGCTGCTGCTGTTGGGCTTTCCCGTCGCCTTCGCTGTGGGCCTCAGCGCCTTTATCGGCGCATGGTGGATCGATCTGCCGCTGGAGGCGGTGGTGATTCAGATCACCAACGGCGTTAATAAGTTTTCGCTGCTCACCATTCCCTTCTTTATTCTGGCGGGCGCGATTATGGCGGAAGGCGGCATTGCGCGACGGCTGGTTAATTTCGCCTATATCTTTGTCGGCTTTATTCGCGGCGGGCTGTCGCTGGTGAATATTGTCGCCTCAACCTTTTTCGGCGCGATTTCCGGCTCGTCGGTGGCGGATACCGCCTCGATTGGTTCGGTGATGATTCCGCAAATGGAGCAGAAGGGGTATCCGCGCGACTTTGCCGCGGCGGTCACCGCCAGCGGCTCGGTGCAGGCGGTGCTGACGCCACCCAGTCATAACTCGGTGATCTATTCGCTGGCGACCGGCGGCGTGGTGACCATCTCCTCCCTGTTCGTCGCCGGCATCTTTCCAGGCCTGCTGCTGGGTTTCTGCCTGATGGTGATGTGCCTCGCTTTCGCGCGCAAGCGGGGATACCCCAAGGGGGAACGCATTCCGTTTCGCCAGGCGGTGAAGATCTTCTTTGACGCCTTCTGGGGCCTCTTTACCATCGTGATCATCCTGGGCGGCATCCTGTCCGGCATCTTTACCGCGTCGGAATCGGCCGCTATCGCCTGTCTCTGGGCCTTTTTCGTCACCATGTTTATTTACCGCGACTTTAAGTGGACCCAGCTGCATATCCTGCTGTTCCGCACCATCAAGACGGTGACTATCGTGATGGTGCTGATCGCTTTTGCGGCGGGCTTCGGCGCGGTGATGACCTTTATGCAGCTGCCGACCATTATCACCGACGCCTTTACCAGCCTGTCGGATAACAAATACGTCATTCTGATGTGCATCAACCTGCTGCTGCTGGTTATCGGCACGCTGATGGATATGGCGCCGATTATCCTTATCCTGACGCCAGTGCTGCTGCCGGTGGCGACCACGCTGGGCATCGATCCGGTGCACTTCGGCATGATCATGATGACCAACCTCGGCATCGGGCTGATTACTCCGCCGGTGGGGACGGTGCTGTTTGTCGCCAGCGCGGTAAGCAAGCAGAAGATTGAGCAGGTGGTAGGCGCAATGCTGCCTTTCTACGTCATGTTGTTTCTGGTGCTGATGCTGATCACCTATATTCCCGCCCTCTCGCTGTGGCTGCCACATTTGATGGGAGTGATGTAACGCGCTGAAAGGCGTGGCGGCCCGGCCTTCTCACGCGCCGCGCCGCCGCGCGCTTTCCGCTGTCGGACAGGTTCTGAATATCAGGATTTGGGGTCAACCCTGAACGGCAATTCGTGGTAACGTGAAGGCTTTGTAGCAGGCGGCAGAGCAGACACGAATGACGACCAAAAAAATAGATACCACCTTAGTCAGCGCGGGACGCAGCAAACGTTACACTCAGGGCGCGGTCAACAGCGTAATCCAGCGCGCCTCTTCCCTGGTTTTTGACACCGTCGCCGATAAGAAACGCGCCACGGCGGGACGCGCTACCGGGGAACTCTTTTATGGCCGTCGCGGCACCCTGACCCACTTCTCGCTGCAGGAAGCGATGACCGAGCTGGAAGGCGGCGCGGGCTGCGTGCTCTACCCCTGCGGCGCGGCAGCGGTGGCGAACGCCATTCTCTCTTTTGTTGACGCGGGCGATCACGTGCTGATGTGCGGCGCGGTCTATGAGCCGACGCAGGACTTCTGCACCAAAATCCTCAGCAAACTTGGCGTTACCACTACCTTCTACGACCACACTATCGGCAGCGAAATCGGCGCGCTGGTGCGTGCGGAGACGCGCGTGGTGTTCCTGGAGTCACCCGCCTCTGTCACCATGGAAGTACAGGATATTCCGGCGATTGTCGCAGCGGTGCGCGCAAAGGCGCCTGACGCGGTGATCATGATGGATAATACCTGGGCGGCGGGCTTTTTCTTCAACGCGCTGGCGCATGGCGTGGATATTTCAATTCAGGCGGGTACCAAATATCTGATTGGCCACAGCGACGCGATGATCGGCACCGCGGTGGCGAACGCGCGCTGCTGGGAACAGCTGCGCGAGAACTCCTACCTGATGGGCCAGACGGTGGACGCCGACAGCGCCTATATGGCGAGCCGCGGCCTGCGCACCCTCGCTACGCGCCTGCGTCAGCATGAGGCGAGCGCGCTGCAGGTGGCGGAGTGGCTGACGACGCGTCCGGAAGTGGCGCGCGTCAACCATCCGGCGCTGCCGCAGAGCAAAGGCCACGCCTTCTGGAAACGCGATTTCAGCGGCAGCAGCGGCCTGTTTTCGTTCGTGCTGCATGAAAAACTCAGCGACGAAAAACTGGCGCAATACCTCGATCGCTTCCACCATTTCAGCATGGCCTATTCATGGGGCGGTTACGAGTCGCTTATTCTGGCGAACCAGCCGGAAGAGCTGGCGGCAATCCGACCGGCGGGCGGCGTAGACTTTGACGGAACCCTGGTGCGTCTGCATATTGGTCTGGAACACGTTGAAGACCTGATTGATGATTTAACGGCAGGCTTTAACCGCCTGACGCAGTAATAACTTAAACATAACCTCAACCACAGAATGGCGACCGGCCGCAGATCAAATCTCTTTACCGGATTGCCGCTAAAATAGATTCCTTGTGACTCGATGGGATAGCAGATGAGTGTTTTACACGAGATTGTTCACGCGCTCTGGCATCAGGATTTTGCCGCGCTGGCCGATCCAAATGTGGTTTGGGTAGTTTATGGCGTCATGTTTCTGACGCTGTTTCTGGAAAATGGCCTGCTTCCCGCCTCTTTTTTGCCGGGTGACAGTTTGCTGCTGCTGGCGGGCGCGATGGTTGCCAAAGGGGTGATGGATTTTTTCCCGACCATGGTGATCCTGACCACCGCTGCCAGCCTCGGCTGCTGGCTCAGCTATTTACAGGGACGCTGGCTCGGCAATACGCGCCTGGTAAAAAGCTGGCTGATGCATCTGCCGGCGCAATATCATCAGCGCGCGTGGCAGCTGTTTAACCGACACGGCCTGATGGCGCTGCTGGTAGGACGCTTTCTGGCGTTCGTCCGCACCATTCTGCCTACCATGGCGGGCATCTCCGGCCTGCAGAACGGCCGGTTTCAGCTCTTTAACTGGCTCAGCGGGCTGCTGTGGGTGGCGATTGTCGTGACGTTTGGCTACGGCATCAGCCAGGTGCCCTTTATCAAACGCCATGAAGATCAGGTAATGGCGATCCTGATGGTGCTGCCGGTGGTTCTGCTGTTTGTTGGCCTGGCAGGCAGCATTGTGGTGATCTGGAAAAAACGTCGACAGAAACAGGCGTGATCGCGCTGCGTCAGGCCTGCGGCTCCGCCACTGTCTGACGCACGCGGCTCACTTCCTCGCCCGGCGTCACGCCGAAATAGCGCTTAAACTCCCGTGAAAATTGCGATGGGCTTTCGTAGCCCACGCGTACTGCCGCCGCGCTCGCTTTTAACCCGTCATGCAACATCAGCAGCCGCGCCTGATGCAGCCGGTAGCGCTTCAGATACTGCAGCGGCGAGGTTTGCGTTACCGCCTTGAAGTTATGGTGAAACGCCGAGACGCTCATATTCACTTCCGCCGCCAGCGCATCGACGCTGAGGTTATCCGCATAGTGGTTTTCAATACGGCGCAGCGCGCGGGCGATCTGGCTGAACTGGGTGTGACGGCTCACCAGCGACAGCAGCGCGCCGCCCGTCGGCCCGGTCAGAACGTAATAGATAATCTCGCGCACGATTTGCGGCCCCAGCACGCGCGCGTCGCGCGGATTTGCCATCACGTCCAGCAGGCGCTCCGCCGCGCAGAGCATCGGTTCGGTCAGCGAGGCTGAGTGAATGCCCGAGGTCTGCGGCTGTGGCTGAAAATCTTCATCGTCGCCTATCTCAATCAGCAGATCCTGCAGGCTGGCGGTATCGACCGTCAGGCACATCCCCGCGACAGGCTCCTCCGGCGACGCCCAGGTTTCGCATTCCACCGGCAGCGGCACCGTCAGCATCAGATATTTGGTGGCGTCGTAGGTAAAAACGGTGCTGCCGAGATAACCGGTTTTGCTGCCCTGAAACAGAATAACGATACCGGGCTGATACATCACCGGCGTGCGCGGCTGATAATGATTTAGGTAAATCAGGTTAACGTTTTCCACCGGGCAAAGGCGGTTGCGTCCATGGGTCATTAGGGTCACAACCTGGTTTGCCAGGTGCTGACACAGAGCTTCGTGCGCCATGCATTTCTCTCGCAGGGTAAAGAAACCAGTCTGCCAGGCTGCTGCGAAATTCGCCACTGAAATGGAGAAACAGGCAAGACTTCCGCAGGATCAGGCAGGGCGGGAAACGGAATTGCCGACCACAATAAAAACAGGGTCAGGTTTGTTGACTAGACTTAAGCCTCACAGGTTCACTGCAACAGAAAGGAGCACTTATGGCAGATCAACCGATTATCAAACTGCACGACGGCAATATGATGCCGCAGCTGGGGCTTGGCGTGTGGCAGGCGAGCAATGAAGACGCCCACCGCGCTGTGCTTAAGGCGCTGGAGGTCGGCTACCGCTCGATCGACACCGCCGCCGCCTACAAAAACGAAGAGGCGATCGGCCGGGCGTTACAGGATACCGATGTGCCGCGCGAGGATATTTTCGTTACCACCAAGCTGTGGAATGACGATCAGCAGAATGTGCAGCAGGCGATGGAAACCAGCCTGAAAAAACTGCAGCTGGAGCAGGTTGATCTCTATCTGATGCACTGGCCGTGTCCGGAGAAAGATCACTACGTTGACGCCTGGAAAGCGATGATTGAACTGCAGCAGCAAGGGCTGACCAAAAGCATCGGCGTCTGTAACTTCCATGAAGCGCACCTGAAACGCCTGCTGGACGAGACTGGCGTTTCGCCGGTAGTGAACCAGATCGAGCTGCACCCGATGCTGCAGCAGCGCACGCTGCACGCCTGGAACGCCATGCATCAAATCCAGACCGAGTCATGGAGCCCGCTGGCGCAGGGTGGTGAAGGCGTTTTCGATCAGGACATTATTCGTCAGCTGGCGAAGAAATATGGCAAAACCCCGGCGCAGATCGTGATCCGCTGGCACCTCGACAGCGGGCTGGTAGTGATCCCGAAATCGGTAACGCCTGAGCGTATCGCCGAAAACTTCGCGGTATTTGATTTCCGCCTGGAGAAGACCGAACTGAGCGAAATCACGAAGCTGGACAGCGGCAAACGTCTGGGGCCAGATCCAGAAACCTTCAACGGCTAACCACTACGCGCGCTGTCCTGACAGGCAGCGCGCCCTTCCCTGCTTTACGCCGTCGGCTGCACCAGCAGCTGCCCCGCGGTGCCGAGATCGGCCAGCTCCAGCGTCTGGCTGTAGTAGACAAAGGGGAAATGATCGGACGAGCTTTGCGGGAAACTCACCAGCAGCTCAACCTCGCCATCTACCCAGACGGTATCTTTCCAGCCGCGATCTTCGCCCATCGGCTGCGCGCCGTTAACGCTCTTAATCAGGAACATCGCGCCCTGAATATGTATCGCCTGCGGCCGATCGGCGCGCAGGATCCAGCGCTCAAAGGTTCCCTGCTGCACAGTGGTATCAATGCGGTTCATATCCCATCGCGCGCCGTTGATGCCCGGCATATCGTCGCCGATGCGGAATTCGCGCGTGCGCGTCGCCATGCCGTCGAGGATCTGATCCGCCAGCAGGCGCATCGGCAGATTATCGGTCACCAGCGGCAGCAGGCCGGTCGGACGCAGCGTCAGCACCAGCGTATTGGTCAGAATGGAAGAAGGTTCGAACAGCCCGCGCAGCCGGTCCATAATGCCTGCAGCGGTGCCTGCGGTAATTGATACCTCATCGCCCTGCGACATATCCACCAGCACTTCACGACGCTCGCCCGGCGCCAGCGAAAGCTGCTGCACCGCCACCGGCGCGGGCAGAAAGCCCTGATCGCTGGCAATAACGGTAAAGGGCCGGTTATCGCTCAGCGCCATCTGATAGCGGCGCGAGTTGGAGGCGTTAAGCAGGCGCAGGCGCACCCAGCCGCGCGAAACCTCGACGAAAGGGTTTTGCACGCCGTTGACCAGCAGGACGTCGCCGAGGAAGCCGCCATCATGCGGCGGATCATAGGTAGGCGTGCCGAAGTTATCGAGGCGCTTGTCCTGAATAATCAGCGGGAAGTCATCCACGCCGTAGTGACGCGGCAGCGGCAGCTGCTTGCTCACCTCATCCTCAATCAGCCACATGCCCGCCAGCCCGTTATAGATATGCGGCGCCATGCGGTTCGGCGTGCTGGCGTGGTACCAGCAGGTAGCAGCGTTCTGGCGGATCGGCAGCACCGGCGCCCAGTCGACGCCAGCGGACATCATGCGCGGCGCGCCGCCCATTAGCGCGCCCGGCACCTGCAGGCCGCTGACGGTCATCGCCACCGGCTCGTTAAGACGGTTGCTGTAAATCAGCTTGACGTCGTCGCCGTTGTAAACGCGCACCGTCGGGCCGAGGTAGAGGCCGTTTACGCCCCATACCGGCACTTTGTTATTATCGCCGCGGAAGGACCAGTGGCTGCGCATCAGCGTCAGAAAGAGCGGCTGACCGCGGCGCGATTCGATAAGCGGAGGAACCGGCAGCGGCGTATCGCCGCCGGGCGCGGAGGCGGCGCGCGCCGCTGAAGGCAAGAGACCTGCGCTAAGCGCCGCGCCAGCAGAAAGCTGGATAAACTGTCGTCTGCTGAAAGACATAGAACGTCAAACCCTTTACGCGTGGCGCCTGCGCGCCAGTCGATTGTTATTCTTGATTTATTGCTGTGTTGCGTCGCGGCGGGCAGAGCGCGCCGCGTGCATCCATGCAGGTGCCGGCGAGACGCAGGCCGGTCAGAGTTTACCGCTTTTTTCGCGCGCCTCGACTTCGGCGTTAAGCGCTTCCAGTTTTTCCATCATCACTTCTCGACAATGGGTGGCCAGCTTGCGCACTGACTGCGTGGTGTAGCCGCTGGTATCGATAGGCGGCAGCATCTCGACGATCACCAGGCCGTTATTCAGGCGGTTAAGCTTGATCTTGCCGTGGGTGTTGGAAACCACCACCGGGATCACCGGCACGCCTGCCGCCACGGCCGCATGGAACGCGCCGGTTTTAAAAGGTAGCAGACCGCGGCCACGACTGCGCGTGCCCTCTGGGAACATCCAGAACGAGATGCGCTTCTTTTTAAACTGATCGACCAGCTGGCCGATGGTGCTGTGCGCCTTAGTGCGGTTATCCCGGTCGATCAGCAGGTTGCCGGTCAGCCAGTAGAGCAGGCCGAAGAACGGCACCCACAGCAGGCTTTTTTTGCCTACCGTAACCGTCGTCGGCTGCACAATCTTTGCCGCCGTAATCATGTCAAAGTTGTTCTGGTGGTTGGCAATATAGATGGCATTGCCGTAGTTTTCCGCGCCGGCGGGTTTACGCAGCTCGACCTTAACGCCGAACACGCCGGAAAGACGACCGAACAGGTGGCCAAAGGTAGCGACGTGGCGCGGGTTACGCGGCGAAAACAGGCACCAGATGCAGCCGAAAACACAGACCAGAATCGAGTAGATCACCACAAAAATAGTACGCAGTACGAGTAACATAAATCCCTCATTATGGCGCGGCGGAGCAAAGCGTCCGCCGCGTTGCTCAGGCTTCGCCGTCTTCGCTGACGGCACGCGCTGGGGTATCCAGCTCTACCTTGTCGATACGCTGCAGGCCGCGCGGCAGCAGCGTGCCGCGGCGTCCGCGGTCGGCGCGGAATTTTTGCAGCTCCTCGCTGCGCAGCACCAGCTTACGCTTGCCCACGTAGAGCGTGACGGCGCTGCCCGGCGGCAGAATCAGCAGCCATGCCAGTTTGTCGTTGCCCGCCGCGGCGTCCGCCGCAGGAATAGAGATAATCTTGTTGCCCTTGCCTTTCGACATCTGCGGCAGCTCGCCGACCGGGAACATCAGCATACGTCCCGCCTGGGTAATCGCCAGCAGCATGTCATCTTCATGATGCACCGCCATCGGCGTCATCACGCGCGCGTTGTCCGGCAGCGTCAGCAGCGCTTTACCGGCGCGATTGCGCGAGACCAGATCGGCGAAGGTGCAGATAAAGCCGTAGCCCGCATCAGACGCCATCAGCAGCTTCTGCTCTTCCGCTTCCATCAACACCTGCTCCACCACCGCGCCCGGCGGCGGCGTCAGCTTGCCGGTCAGCGGCTCGCCCTGCCCGCGCGCCGACGGCAGCGAGGTAGGATCGAGCGTATAGCTGCGTCCGGTGGAGTCGATAAAGGCGACCGGCTGGTTGCTCTTGCCGCGCGCCGAAGCCAGATAGCTGTCACCCGCTTTATAGCTCAGGCCTGACGGGTCGATATCATGGCCTTTGGCGCTGCGCACCCAGCCCATCTGTGAGAGCACGATGGTGACCGGCTCGGACGGCACCAACTCGTTCTCGCTCAGCGCTTTGGCCTCTTCGCGTTCATTCAGCGGCGAACGGCGGTCGTCGCCGTAGGCGGCGGCGTCGGTCTGCAGCTCTTTCTTCAGCAGGGTATTCATCTTGCGCTCAGAGGCGAGGATCGCCTGAATCTGATCGCGCTCTTTTTCCAGCTCGCTCTGCTCGCCGCGAATCTTCATCTCTTCCAGCTTCGCCAGGTGGCGCAGCTTCAGCTCAAGGATCGCTTCCGCCTGGGTTTCGCTGATGCCGAAGCGCGACATCAGCACCGGCTTAGGCTCATCCTCGCTGCGGATGATATGGATCACCTCGTCGATATTGAGGAAAGCAACCAGCAAGCCCTCAAGAATATGCAGACGACGCAGCACGCGCTCAAGGCGGTGGTTAAGACGGCGCTTGACGGTATCGCGACGGAATACCAGCCATTCCGACAGGATTTCCAGCAGGTTTTTTACCGCCGGACGGTTGTCGAGGCCGATCATATTGAGGTTAACGCGATAGCTCTTTTCAAGATCGGTGGTGGCGAACAGGTGATGCATAACCTGATCGAGATCCACGCGATTTGAACGCGGCACAATCACCAGCCGCGTCGGGTTTTCGTGATCCGATTCATCGCGCAGATCCTCTACCATCGGCAGCTTTTTATTGCGCATCTGCGCAGCGATCTGCTCCAGCACGCGCGCGCCGGAAACCTGATGCGGCAGCGCGGTGATCACGACTTCGCCGTCCTCTTTTTTCCAGACGGCGCGCTGGCGGATGGAGCCGCGGCCGTTCTGGTAAATTTTACGGATTTCGTCGCGCGGCGTAATGATCTCCGCTTCGGTGGGGTAATCCGGCCCCTGCACGATATCCAGCAGCGCGTCGAGGCTGGTGTTCGGCTTATCAATCAGGGCGATCGCCGCCTGCGCCACTTCGCGCAGGTTGTGCGGCGGGATGTCGGTCGCCATGCCGACGGCGATGCCGGTGGTGCCGTTCAGCAGGATATTCGGCAGCCGCGCGGGCAGCATTTTCGGTTCCTGCATCGTGCCGTCGAAATTGGGCACGAAATCCACGGTGCCCTGGCCCAGCTCGCCGAGCAGTACTTCCGCATATTTTGAGAGGCGTGACTCGGTGTAACGCATCGCCGCGAAGGATTTCGGATCGTCAGGCGCGCCCCAGTTGCCCTGGCCATCCACCAGCGGATAGCGATAGGAGAACGGCTGCGCCATCAGCACCATCGCTTCATAACAGGCGCTGTCGCCGTGTGGATGATATTTACCCAGCACGTCGCCCACGGTACGCGCTGATTTCTTGAATTTGGCGCTGGCGCTCAGACCGAGTTCCGACATGGCGTAAACGATACGGCGCTGTACCGGCTTAAGACCGTCGCCGATATAAGGCAAGGCGCGGTCCATAATCACGTACATCGAGTAGTTCAGATACGCGTTTTCGGTAAATTTGTGCAGGGCAAGACGCTCTGCCCCATCCTGTGTCATTTCGCTCATTAAGCTGGCATCCTCACTTCGTGGCCCGCAACGGCGAGTCATCCGGCGGTCATTTGGCGAGAATAGTACCTTATTCGCAGGATTTAGTCACAGGGAAGCCGTTGGGGATGATGAGAATCGTCTGGCAATAAATAACGTGACATTGGCTGGAAAAATAAAACGGATTGGGAGCGCCATCACAATTATTTCCTGAATTATTGTGTGAGCAAACTCGCATTTAATTCCCTTCCGCCTGGCGTATTAATTCTGTCCGCCTCCAGAGACAACATTTAGTATTGTTGCTGCCGCCCTCCTTTTCTAAATTGATACTCCATAAGAGACGACTTTTTTAGCGACGGCTTGCTGGCACCAGAATAAACAGAACGAGGAATAATCCCGAGACGTTTTACCAAAATAAAGGGTGACCGAATGCAAATACTGACTTCGCGACAACACCGGTTAATGAAATTGCTTTTGCACTACTTATTTATCGAGCTATCGTTTCCTCCTACCTTGTGGTGGAGGAGCGTGGCGTTCAGATATTGCTACATAATCATTTTTCACCGCTGAGCCGGTTAAAGTCATCTGCAAATTAATCGATCTTTCCTTCGATTCTATTCAGCAAGAATTAGCGCACGACCGTTTATTATTTGACGTCTTAGTCGTACATATAAAGCCTTTATTAAACCGGATCAAATACCATATTTATATTCGCAACCTACTGCTGGACGCTATTAAGCAGGAGATGGAAAAGATATTTTCCCTGACGCAGTAGACCGCACAAACATTTGCCCTTTCGCCGGAGGCCGACAATGAAATGGGTTATCTGTGAGTCTATTTCCAGGCGGCGCTGGAGCGGAAAATTGCCCACAAAGTCAGTACGGCCAGAGGATTTAAGGCCAACTGCATACCGGGATCTCGCCGATGATTGCGCTGATCGTTGCGGCCATGAGTTACTCGATTGCCGATCGTCTGGCTGCAGTTGAAAGTCCTACCCCGTAGGAGTAAAATCCAACCATCAGCGAAAGGGATGAGTTCAGACATGGAATACTATGAGTTCGTTGAAACGTCGATCTTTACGAGAGAGCTGAAGTCTCTTCTGTCAGATGATGAATACAAAGAGTTTCAGGCATTCCTCATCGAAAACCCGGAAGCCGGGAATCTGATCGTAGGCACTGGCGGCTGTCGTAAAGTTCGATGGTCAAGACAGGGAACAGGTAAGAGTTCTGGGGTCCGGGCTATATATTACTTCTACAATTCGGCTGGAAGGCTCTACATGTTGCTCATCTATCCGAAAAGTGAGAAAGACAGTTTAACCGCTTCTGAGAAAGCACAGCTTAAAGCCGTTATCGCTGGCTTCCAGGGCGACGAGGAGTAAGACAATGCGTAAAGAGCTTTTTGATGATCTGATGGCCTCCGCAAAAGAGGCTGTAGAAATACATCAGGGTAAACGTGAGCCAGCGCGTGTGACCCGCTTCGAGCTGCCTGATGTTAAAGCTATACGTGCGAGCACTCACATGAAGCAGGATGATTTTGCTTCGGTTATGGGTGTTAGCTCGGCGTTAGTTCAGGCGTGGGAACAGGGCCGTAGAAGCCCGTCAGGTTTGGCTCTAAAAATACTAAGAGTGATAGAACGTAAGCCTGAATTCATTCAGGAACTGCGTGAAGCTTAAGCCTTCCAAAAGCCCCTTACGGGACTTACTGATTGGTGCGCTCAGGTAAGGGGCTGCTCCATCCGTAGCGGCGTCGCAATAAACCACGCCGCTACGGTAGGGATATGTCGTGCGCGCTGTTACTTCATCACGCCCAGCCACTGCTGTGCGATCTGCGCATATTCGCCGGTGGCGGTGCTGAGATGCAGCCACTGATCGACATACAGCTTCCAGCTCATATCATCACGCGGGATCATGTAAGCCTTCTCGCCGTACTGCATCGGCTGCTGCGGATTAATGGCGCACAGCGACGGATAGTGCTGCTGCTGGAACAGCGCTTCGGAGGCGTCGGTGATCATTACGTCAGCTTTCTTATCCACCAGCTGCTGGAAAATGGTGGTATTTTCCGCCAGCTGCAGGCTGGCCTGCGGCAGATGCCTGTGTACAAAGGCTTCGTTGGTGCCGCCAGCCGGTTCTATCACCCGTACCTCCGGCTTGTTGATTTGCTCAACCCGCTGATACTTCGCTTTATCGGCGCAGCGCACCAGCGGGATTTTGCCATCAACGCCGAGCGGCTGGGCAAACCAGGCGGTCTGCTGGCGCTTGAGCGTCACCGACACGCCGCCCAGCGCGATATCGCACTGCTTCTCTTTGAAATCCTGCGACAGGGTTTTCCAGGTGGTCGGCACCCAGCTGATTTTCGCGTCAAGGCTGGCGGCCAGCGACTGCGCCATGGCGATATCCAGCCCCTCATACTGGCCATCCGGGCGCAGATAAGTGTAGGGCTTGTAGTCGCCGGTGGTGCAGACCTTCAGGGTTTTGCTGGCGAGGATTTGATCCAGACGGGAGTCCGCCTGCGCAATGCCGCTGGCCAGCAGCAGCGCGCTGAAAAGATATTTACGCATTGTTGTTCTTCTGTATGGCGTGATGAGTGTGGACAGAGTGTGTCATAACCCGCCCGATTATTGCTTCCAGCGCAAAAGTCTTGTGATCCGAATCCCATTTTTCCGCCGCCGCTGAGCGCGTAAAGTAGCCGTCTATTGCAACACAGATGAGATTATCGAATGAGCAACATTCTTATTATCGACGGCGGTAAAACCTTCGCTCACTCCAAAGGCGAGCTGAACCACACCCTGACCGAGGTAGCGGCCAGCCAGCTGCGCGACCTGGGGCATCAGGTCAGCGTCACTGTTGCCGACAGCGACTACGTGATCGCGGAAGAAGTACAAAAGTATCGCGACAGCGACGTGGTTATTTACCAGATGCCGGGCTGGTGGATGGGCGAGCCCTGGACGGTAAAACGCTATATCGACGAAATCTTTACCGAAGGCCACGGCGTGCTCTACGCCAGCGATGGTCGCTCGCGCGCCGACGCCAGCAAAAAATATGGTTCAGGTGGTCTGCTGCAGGGCAAAAAATATATGCTGTCGCTCACCTGGAACGCGCCGCTGGAAGCCTTTACCGATCCGGATCAGTTCTTTGAAGGCGTCGGCGTCGACGGTCTCTATCTGCACTTCCATAAAGCGAACCAGTTCCTGGGAATGGAGGCGCTGCCGACCTTTATCTGCAATGACGTTATCAAGATGCCGGACGTGCCGCGCGATATCGCACGTTATCGGACACATCTCAGCGAGATCTTTGCTTAACTGAAAGCGGGCCCGTAAACAGGAGACGTAAATGCTAACGGTAGTTGCCGAGATTTGTATTAAACCAGGGCATCGTAATAAGGTGCTGGAGGCGATCTCTTCGCTTATCCCAATGGTGCTGGCTGAAGAGGGCTGCCATCAGTATGACGCGCTGGTCGATCACCAGGCGCAGGTGCCGTGGAAGCATAATTCGCCCGACTCCATTTTTATGCTGGAGCAGTGGGAGTCGCTGCGCCACCTGGAGCAGCATCAGCAGATGCCGCATATGGAAGCGCATCGCGAAAAGATCAAAGATGACGTGCTGGACGTGAAGATTCTGGTGCTGGAGCCTACGGCCTGATTTAACGCGCTGACACGCGCCGCGCGCCTCCGGGCCCGCGGCTTTTTTTTGTCAGAAACGCGCCTGCGAAGCGATCTCCTCATGGAGAAAGTCAAGAAAGCAGGTGATGCGCGACGCCAGCTCCGCGTTGCGGTAGTAAACGGCATGCACCGGCAGCCTGATGTCGTGCGTATGCTGCACCAGCACCTCTTTTAACCGGCCCTCGGCGAGATCCTGATGGCTGACGAAGTCAGATATGCGTGCAATGCCCTGGCCCGCCAGGGTGAGCTGACGGATGATTTCGCCGCTGGATGCAGCGATAGTCGGCTGAATGCGCAGCAGCTCGCCTTCGCGCTGCCAGACGGGCCAGACGTTGTGCATCTCCAGCTGGCTGAAGCCGATAAGCTGATGTTGTGCCAGCGCCTCGACGCTCTGCGGCTCGCCATATTTCTGTAGATAGTCCGGGCTGGCCAGCAGCCGCACCTTACTGCTGCCGAGCATCCGGGCGCGCATGGTCGAATCCCGCAGCTCGCCGATGCGAATGGCGATATCGGTCTGCTGCTCCAGCAGATCGATAACGATATCGTCGGTATTGAGTTCCAGCTGGATCAGTGGATAGCGCTGCCGGAACGCGCCGATCAGCGGCACGATAACGTGCTGCATAAAAGGGGCTGCAGCGTTGATGCGCAGGCGGCCTGACGGCGTTTCTCGCCGTCGGGCGATCTGCTCTTCCGCCTGCTCGACGGAGAGCAGTATCTGACGCGCGTGGGTAAGGAAAAGCTGGCCCTCTTCGGTTAAGGCCAGCCGCCGCGTGGTGCGGTGCAGCAGGGTGCTGTTGAGTTTAGCTTCGAGGCGGCTCAGGGCGCGGCTCACGCCTGAACTGGTTTGATCCAGCAGCTCCGCCGCCGAGGTGATTGAACCGCAGTCCGCCACCGCCACCAGCACGCGCAGCTCTTCCAGCGTGACTTTCATCATCTACTCCGTTGCGCGGCGGACGCGCTAAACAGGGCCGCAGCCCTGAGTGATGCGCGACGCCGCAGCGCGATGATTACACTTCGATATCGGCCATATCGCCTTTTTCCTGCAGCCAGTTGCGACGATCTTCCGAGCGCTTCTTGGCCAGCAGCATATCCATTACCCGCAGCGTCTGCTCGACGTCGCTCTCATCCACCGTTAACTGCACCAGGCGGCGCGTGTTGGGGTCGAGCGTGGTTTCGCGCAGCTGCAGCGGGTTCATCTCACCCAGCCCTTTAAAGCGCTGCACGTTCGGCTTGCCCTTCTTGCGCTTGAGCTGCTCCAGCACGCCCTCTTTTTCATCTTCATCAAGAGCGTAATAGACCTCTTTGCCGAGATCGATACGGTAGAGCGGCGGCATCGCGACGTAAACGTGGCCGCCTTTCACCAGCGAACGGAAATGTTTTACAAACAGCGCGCACAGCAGCGTGGCGATATGCAGGCCGTCCGAGTCCGCATCGGCGAGGATGCAGATCTTGCCGTAGCGCAGCTGGCTGAGATCTTCGCTGTCGGGATCGATGCCGATCGCCACGGAGATGTCATGCACCTCCTGCGACGCCAGCACTTCGTCGGAGGAGACCTCCCAGGTGTTTAGGATCTTGCCCTTCAGCGGCATGATCGCCTGATATTCGCGATCGCGCGCCTGCTTGGCGGATCCGCCTGCGGAGTCCCCTTCCACCAGGAAGAGTTCGGTTTTATTCAGGTCCTGCGCGGTGCAGTCGGCCAGCTTGCCCGGCAGCGCCGGTCCGCTGGTGAGCTTTTTACGCACCACTTTTTTCGCCGCGCGCATACGGCGCTGCGCGCTGGATATCGCCAGCTCCGCCAGCTGTTCTGCCGCCTGCACGTTCTGATTGAGCCACAGGCTGAAGGCGTCTTTCACCACCGCCGAAACGAAGGCGGCGCACTGGCGCGACGACAGACGCTCTTTGGTCTGTCCGGCGAACTGCGGATCCTGCATCTTCACCGAAAGCACGTAAGCGCAGCGATCCCAGATATCTTCCGCCGACAGCTTCACGCCGCGCGGCAGAATATTGCGGTATTCGCAAAACTCGCGCATGGCGTCGAGCAGGCCCTGACGCAGGCCGTTGACGTGCGTGCCGCCCTGCATGGTCGGGATCAGGTTGACGTAGCTTTCGGTCAGCAGCTCGCCGCCTTCCGGCAGCCATAACAGCGCCCAGTCCACCGCTTCCGTCTCGCCAGAGAAGCTGCCGACGAAGGGTTTTTCCGGCAGCGTCGGCAAACCGTTAACCGCTTCGCACAGGTAGTCGGTCAGGCCATCTTCATAGCACCAGCGCTGTTCGGTATTGTTTACCTTGTCTTTAAAGACAATCTCAACGCCGGGACAGAGCACCGCTTTTGCCTTCAGCAGATGGGTCAGGCGAGACACAGAGAAGCGCGGGCTATCAAAGAAGCTTTCGTCAGGCCAGAAGTGAACGCTGGTGCCGGTGTTGCGCTTCGCTACAGTGCCGGTTTTGGTCAGCTCCTGCACCTTTTCGCCGTTTTCGAACGCGATGTCATACACTTCGCCATTGCGGCGCACCGTAACTTCCACCCGCTTTGACAGGGCGTTGACCACGGAGATGCCGACGCCGTGCAGGCCGCCCGAGAACTGGTAGTTTTTGCTGGAGAACTTGCCGCCCGCATGCAGGCGACACAGGATCAGCTCAACGGCGGGAACGCCCTCTTCCGGATGGATATCCACCGGCATGCCGCGTCCGTCGTCGATTACTTCCAGCGACTGATCGGCGTGCAGAATCACTTCGACCCGTTTCGCATGGCCCGCCAGCGCCTCATCGACGCTGTTATCAATGACTTCCTGACCGAGATGGTTAGGACGCGTCGTATCGGTGTACATGCCGGGACGACGGCGAACAGGCTCAAGGCCGGTCAGAACCTCAATAGCATCCGCGTTATAGCTTGATTGACTCATGATAAATTTCTAATCAGAAGCGTGAAATTATGTGCAATTTCCGCGAGTTAGTCGTGATTCAGACCCAGAAAGTCCAGAATCTGCGGGAAATAGCGCTCGAATCCGATAAACGCATGATTACCGCCCTGCTCCACCGTTTGTCGGCACGCGCTGTAGTAGTCGAGCGCCTGGCGGTAATCCAGCACTTCGTCGCCCGTTTGCTGCAGCAGCCAGAGTAAATCGGGCGCTTCCAGCGGGTCAATCTGCATGACTTTCAGATCGTAAATGTGGCGAGACTCTAACACATATTGCTGGCCCGTGTAGGGATTCCGGTTCACTCCCAGATAATCGGTCAGCAGCTCAAAGGGGCGCACCGCGGGATTGACCACCACGGCGGGCAGCATAAAGCACTGGGATAGCCAGGTGGCGAAATAGCCGCCCAGCGAAGAGCCGATTAAGCCGAGCGGCTGGCCGCTCAGCGCCATCACTTTCTCTTCCAGCAGCGCAGCGGCGTCGGCGGGAAAGGCGGGCAGCTGCGGCACAATAACGTCGATATGCGGATGCGTCGCCGCCAGCCACTGCTGCAGCTGCGTCGCCTTGGCGGAGCGCGGCGAGCTGTTAAAACCATGCAGATAGAGCAGCGCCGCCATGCGTCAGTATCCGTCCGAATCCAGATCCGGCCGAAAAGCGTCGGTTTGCAGCCGCTCCACTTCGGTGTCGAAAGAGCCATCGGGGTAGAGCGTAAACCAGCGCCAGCCGGGCGCGACGGTATCAATGGTGAAGCTGGTGCAGTGCGGTTTGAACTGCACGCAGGTAGAAGGCGTCGCCAGCACGCGGCGGTCACGCCAGACAAGATCCATCTCCTGATGGATATGGCCGCACACCAGGGTGCGCGCTAAAGGATAGTTTTGCAGCACCGCGTCCAGCTGATGGGAGTTGCGCAGGCTGTGCTGATCGAGCCAGGTGCAGCCGCTGGCCTGCGGATGATGGTGCAGCACCACCAGCGTGTGACGCTGCGGCCTGGCTGCCAGCGTCTTCTCCAGCCACTCCAGCTGGTAGTCGCTCAGCATGCCGTGTGGCACGCCGAATACCTGACTGTCGAGCATTACCAGCTGCCAGTGTTCGCCGAGCAGCACGTGCTTATACGCAGCGATCTTCGCCTCGGCCAGGGTATCGACCATTGCCGGCTGGAAATCGTGATTGCCTGGCAGCCAGACGCAGGGTTTTGGCAGACGTGTGATGCCCTCAGCGAAGTGCTGATAGGCTTCGACGGAGTGATCCTGAGCGAGATCGCCGGTGGCGATAATCAGATCATAGTCGCGCTGCTGCGCCGCTATGGCGTCCAGCACCGCGTCATAACTCGCCCAGGTATTAACCCCCAACAGCGATTCATTTTTTCCAGCGAAAAGGTGGGTGTCCGTGATTTGCAAAATCCTGATCCCGGCCCCATTCGCCGCAGGAAGTGTTAGCAGGCTATCCAAAGCGTTTCCTTCGTCTCCACGCCGCATAATGCATTATCTGTGCGATCAGCAGACCGGCGTCGCCATCGCGCCCTGCGCCAGGCAGTAGCGCAACCAGTCTGCCAGAAACTGGTTAATCTGATGTTTTTCGTCGCGCTGATGCAATTTTTTATTGGGATAATCATAGCGCGCTTTAAAGCGATAGATCTGCTGTGTTGAACACACTTCGGCGACCAGCGCATCGTGATAGAGCCGCACCGACATCGACGGCAGACTCCAGTAGCTGACGGTAGGCGCCACCTGGCGAATCTCCACCAGCGTGGTATAGCGCGTGGACTCTTCTATGGTCAACTGATAGCGGGCGCCGTTTACCTGATAGACCACCGACGCGCCAGCCTCGTCGCTGCGCGGCAGTAAACGACGCAGCTGGGCGAAATTGGTTTCGCAGAGCCGCATCATTTCGGGGAAATCAGGGATATAGCGCTGTTTCATTTTAGCTTCCACTCTTCTCGTAGTTTTTCATAGTGCAACGCCAGCCATTGCAGGGCGATGACGGACGCCGCGTTATCGATAATCCCCTCTTCCACCCAGCGGTAAGCCTGTTCGCGGCTCACCACATGCACAAGAATATCCTCATTCTCTTCCTCCAGGCCGTGGCATCCTTTTGCCAGGCTGGCATCCACTTCTCCCACCAGGATCGATAAACGTTCACTGGTGCCGCCAGGGCTGGCGAGATAGTTTAACACGGGTTTAACGCGACCGACGGTCAGCCCCGCTTCTTCTACGGCTTCACGTCGCACCACATCTTCGGCGCTTTCGTTGGGCTCGATAATGCCCGCCACCATTTCCAGCAGCCAGGGCGTTTTGCTGACGTCAAAGGCAGGAATGCGGATCTGTTCGATCAGCACCACTTCGTCACGTAAGGGATCATAGGGTAGCAGTACGGCGGCGTGTCCACGCTCGAAAACTTCGCGCACCACTTCGTTGCTCATTTCGCCATTAAAACGGCGATGGCGAAACCGGTAACGAACAATGGAAAAAAAACCTTTCCAGGCGGTTTCGCGTGCAATAATTTCTACATCGTTTTTTGTAAAAGTCACTGGGGATTTTTTTTCGCCGCTCATCGTCGGACTCCTTATGCAGATTGGGACGGAGCGGCAAAAAGCCAACCCACAGGCTCCATCCGAGTGGTTCTTTCTGAATTATTTACGTAAATTAGGGAGAGAAGGCACGTTCAGCCAACTTATCTCACAGTCGCACTCTGCTAGAATCTGCGATTATTTTTTGGCTTATCCGGCAGCGCTACCCCTGTTATTTGCTGCAACAAAAGGAATGCAAATGAAAAAACTGCTCCCACTTCTCATTGGGCTGAGCCTGGCCGGTTTCAGCCTTGCCAGCCAGGCAGAGGACCTGCTGCAGGTCTATCAACAAGCGCGTCTGAGCAACCCGGATTTACGTAGCTCCGCAGCCACCCGTGACGCCGCCTTTGAAAAGATCAATGAAGCGCGCAGTCCTTTGTTGCCTCAGTTAGGTTTAGGCGCGGATTACACCTACAGCAATGGTTATCGCGACAGTAGTGGTCTTCATTCCAACACGACCAGCGGATCGCTGCAATTAACCCAGACCATTTTTGATATGTCAAAATGGCGCGCGCTGACGCTGCAGGAAAAAGCTGCCGGCATTCAGGACGTGACCTATCAGGTCGCGCAGCAGGATTTAATCCTGAATACCGCTACCGCCTACTTCAATGTATTAAAGGCGATCGACACCCTTTCATACACCGAAGCGCAAAAACAGTCGATTTATCGCGAGCTGGATCAAACCACCCAGCGTTTTAACGTCGGCCTGGTGGCGATTACCGATGTCCAGAACGCCCGCGCGCAGTATGACAGCGTGCTGGCGAACGAAGTGACCGCGCGCAACAACCTCGACAATATGATCGAGTCCCTGCGTCAGATTACCGGCAATGAGTACCTTTCGCTGGCGTCGCTGAATATCGATCGTTTTAAAACTACCAAACCTGATGCGGTCAGCGCGCTGCTGAAGCAGGCAGAGAGCCGTAACCTGAACCTGTTGTCGGCGCGTCTGAACCAGGATCTGGCGCGCGAGCAGATCCGCTCCGCTGAAACCGGCCATATGCCGACGCTGGATCTGACGGCTTCAACCGGCCTGTCGAACAGCAAATATGGCGGCAGCCGCGCTAACCAGAGCGCAGGCAGCACCGACTCTATCAGCGGTACCAACCAGGTGGGCCTGAGCTTCTCTCTGCCGCTCTACAGCGGCGGCGCGGTCACCTCGCAGGTGAAACAGGCGCAGTATAACTACGTCAGCGCCAGCGAGCAGCTGGAGAGCGCGCATCGTTCTGCCGTGCAGACAGTGCGTTCTTCTTATAACAACGTGAACGCTTCTGTGAGCAGCATTGAGGCTTACAAACAGGCGGTAGTGTCCGCGCAAAGCTCGCTGGATGCGATGGAAGCGGGCTATCAGGTTGGTACGCGCACCATTGTTGACGTGCTGGACGCGACAACGACGCTCTACAACGCCAAGCAGCAGCTCTCGGACGCGCGTTACAGCTATCTGATTAACCAGCTGAATATCAAATATGCGCTGGGTACGCTGAACGAGCAGGATCTGCAGCAGCTTAACAGCCAGCTCGGCAAAGAGATCTCTACGTCGCCGGAAAGCGTCGCGCCTGAAAATCCGCAGCAGACCGCACGCGTCGATAACGGCCCGTCGGCAGAGCCTGCGACCCCTGCGGCGCGCCCTGCCGCCAGACGCAGCAGCGCGAATCCGTTCCGCAATTAATCCTCTACGGGCCGCTTTGCGGCCCGTCTCGCCGTTAAACGTATAACAACGTAAAGATCCTTTCCTCATCAGGCCCTCAGCTTCATTTTCCACCAGCGATCCCCTATCCTGAGCATCACCTTTGGGCACAGGATGAAAGATATGAAACGGACAAAAAATATTCGCCATGCCGCTTTTCGTAAAAGCTGGCAGGCTCGACATTTAACGCCTGTCGCACTGGCCATTGCCGCGGTATTTGCCCTGGCGGGCTGCGAGCAGAGCGATGAAACGGTCTCCATGTATCAAAACGCAGATGACTGCAGCAAGGCCAATCCAGGCCAGAGCGCGCAGTGCACCGCGGCTTACAACAACGCGCGGAAAGAAGCGGAACGCACCGCGCCGAAATACGCCTCGCGCGAAGACTGCGTAGCGGAGTTCGGCGAGAATCAGTGCCAGCAGGCGCCAGCGCAGGCAGGTACGGGCACGACGCAGAACGCCGAAGCGCAGCAGAGCGGCAGTTTCTGGATGCCGCTGATGGCGGGCTACATGATGGGCCGTCTGATGGGCGGCGGCGCAGGCGTCGCTCAGCAGCCGCTCTTTTCTCCGCGCACGCCGAACAGCCCGGCGAACGGCCAGTTTGTTGACGCGTCGGGTAAAAACTACGGCCCCGCCACATCCGGCCGCACCATGAACGTGCCGAAAACTGCGCTGGCACCGAAACCGGCCACCACCACTACCACTGCGCGCGGCGGCTTCGGCGAAACGGTCGCGAAGCAGAACAGCATGGCGCGCAGCAGCGCCACTGGCACTTCCAGCCGCTCGCTGGGAGGCTAAGGCCGATATGCAACGCATTGCGATTAACGAGCGTCCTGACTGGCGCGCAAAAGCGACGGAATATGGCTTTAATTTTCACACCATGCACGGCGAGCCGTACTGGTGCGAGGATGCCTACTACCAGTTCACCCTGGCGCAAATAGAGAAACTGGAAGCGACCACGGCGGAACTGCACCAGATGTGTCTGCAGGTGGTGGAAAAAGTGGTCAGCAGCGAACAGCTGCTGGAGAAATTCCGCATTCCGAAACACACCTGGGATTTCGTACGTGATTCCTGGAAGCTGCGTCAGCCGTCACTCTACTCGCGTCTGGATCTCGCCTGGGACGGCAAGGGCGACGCAAAGCTGCTGGAGAACAATGCGGACACGCCGACCTCGCTTTATGAAGCGGCTTTTTTTCAGTGGATCTGGCTGGAGGATCAGCTTAACGCCGGGCAACTGCCCGCGGGCAGCGATCAGTTCAACAGTCTGCAGGAGAAGATTATCGAGCGTTTCGCTGAGCTGCATCAGCAGCATGGCTTTCAGTGGCTGCACTTCGCCTGCTGCCGCGATACCGAAGAGGATCGCGGTACGGTGCAGTATCTGCAGGACTGCGCTAACGAAGCTGGATTGCCGAACGAATTTCTCTACATTGACGACATCGGCCTCGGTGATAAAGGGCAGTTCACCGACGTGCAGGATCAGGTAATCAGCAACCTGTTCAAGCTCTATCCGTGGGAGTTTATGCTCCGCGAGATCTTCTCCACCAAGCTGGCAGATGCGGGCGTACGCTGGCTGGAACCCGCCTGGAAGAGCATCGTCTCCAACAAGGCGCTGCTGCCCCTGCTGTGGCAGATGTTTCCCAACCATCCCAATCTGCTGCCCGCTTATTTCGCTGAAGACAACGTGCCGCACATGGATAAATATGTGGTTAAGCCGCTGTTCTCACGCGAAGGTGCCAATATTCGCATCGTGGAAAACGGTCAGGAGATTGCGCGCGTCGACGGGCCCTATGGCGAAGAAGGCATGATTGTGCAGCAGTTCTACCCGCTGCCGAAGTTCGGCGACAGCTATACGCTGATCGGCAGCTGGCTGATTGACGATCAGCCAGCTGGCATAGGTCTGCGCGAGGATCGCGACCTGATCACGCAGGATCTGTCGCGCTTCTATCCTCACGCCTTTATCGAGTAAACAAGGCGGGCCGCGCTGGCCCGCTTTTCTTTTAGCCCACCTGTACCGACAGCATGCTGATAGCACCCATCTCAATGCCGTTTACCGGCACAGTTACCGGCTCGTCAGCCTGACGCGTACCCAGTACATAGAGCAGCGGCAGGTAGTGCTCCGGCGTCGGATTCGACAGCGCTGCGTCCGGATGCTGCATAAAGTTCACCAGCGGATGCGCGACAGCGTCGCCCTGAAAGGCCAGATTATTCTGCACGAATTGATTAAAGCGCTGCGCCCAGGGCCAGGCCTCCGCCGTTTCGTCCCAGCGCACCTTGCGCAGGTTGTGCACCACGTTGCCGCTGGCGACGATCATCACGCCGCTGTCGCGCAGCGCTGCCAGCTTTTTGCCCTGCTCAAAGTGCCAGGCAGGCGGCTGCGTCGCATCCACGCTGAGCTGAACTACCGGAATATCGGCGTCAGGATACATCTTGATCAGCACGCCCCAGCTGCCGTGATCGAATCCCCACTCATGGTCAAGGCGCACCTCTACCGGCGCGAGCGTATCTGCGATCTCCTGCGCCAGCGCAGGCGAACCTGGCGCGGGATAGCGCGTATCAAACAGCGCCTGCGGGAAACCACCGAAGTCATGGATCGTGCGCGGATCTTTCATCGCCGTGACCGCCGTGCCGCGCGTGTACCAGTGCGCCGATACCGCGACAATCGCGCGCGGACGCGGCAACGTATCACCCGCCTGACGCCAGGCCTGCGTATAGCGGTTCTCTTCCAGCACGTTCATCGGGCTGCCGTGTCCCAGAAACAGCGCGGGCATACGTGTTTGCATCATTTATCCTCACCTATTCTCTGTCGGGTAACGATACGCCCTTTAACTGCGGCGGAAACGCGCATAAACGTGATGAAGTCCATCAGTGATTTTGAATAAAAAAAGGCCGACACATCTTTACCAAAATTAACTCGACGTTTCGTAGGGTTATCGCTAATTTTATGCGAATGATTATCATTAAGGAGAATGCGATGTCGGTACCTCTGCTGCTTACCGTGCTGGCTGGCGGCGCCACCTTTATCGGCGCGATATTCGGCGTGCTGGGACAGAAGCCGTCCAACCGTATGCTGGCCTTTGCGCTCGGCTTTGCGGCGGGGATTATGCTGCTGATTTCGCTAATGGAGATGCTGCCGACCGCGCTGCGCACCGAAGGCATATCGCCCATACTCGGTTACGGCATGTTTATGCTGGGCCTGCTCGGTTATTTCGCGCTCGATCGCCTGCTGCCGCATCAGCATCCGCAGGATTTGATGGCGGCGCAGCGTCAACCGGCGAAACTGCGCCGCACAGCTATCCTGTTGACGCTGGGCATCAGCCTGCATAATTTTCCCGAAGGCGTCGCGACCTATGTCACCGCCAGCAGCGATATGGAACTGGGACTAGGCATCGCGCTGGCGGTGGCTATACACAATATTCCTGAAGGTCTGGCAGTAGCCGGGCCTATGTACGCCGCCACCGGCTCGAAAAGCAAAGCGCTGTTCTGGGCGTGCGTCTCTGGAATGGCGGAGATCCTCGGTGGACTTCTGGCGTTTTTGCTACTCGGTCCAGTATTGTCGCCAGTGGTTATCGCTGCGGTGATGGCGGCTGTCGCGGGAATTATGGTGGCACTGTCGGTGGATGAGCTTATGCCGCTGGCGCGCGAGATCGATCCCCATAACAATCCGAGCTATGGCGTGCTGTGCGGCATGACGGTGATGGGCGCAAGTCTCGCGCTGCTGCAGGTAAGCGACTTAAGCTAAGCGCCAGTAGCTAAAAAAAACGGGCCGCTAACGGGCCCGTTTCTTTTTCATTAGCGGCTCAGCTTAGCTGGCCTGGCGCGTTTCGCGCGCGCGGCGGTAAGCGACCAGATCTTCAATGGTGACCACCGGCATATTGTTCGCTTTAGCGAAGACAATAGCTTCCGGCGCGTGCGCCATAGTGCCGTCGTCGTTGGTCAGTTCACACAGCACGCCTGCTGGCTTAAAGCCCGCCAGCGTCACCAGATCGATAGTCGCTTCGGTATGGCCGCCGCGTGCCAGAACGCCGCCGTCGCGCGCGCGCAGCGGGAAAACATGGCCCGGACGATTCAGGTCGCTCGGCTTCGCGTTATCAGCAATCGCCGCGCGAATAGTCGTGATGCGATCTTTAGCTGAAACGCCGGTGGTTACGCCTTCAGCAGCTTCAATGGTAACCGTAAAACCGGTGCCGTAAGAGCTGGTGTTGTTCTCCACCATCATCGGCAGCTCAAGCTGCTGACGACGCTCTTCGGTCAGGCAGAGGCAAACAATGCCGCTGCCGTGGCGGATGGTCAGCGCCATCTGCTCAACGGTCATGGTTTCCGCTGCGAAGATCATATCGCCTTCGTTCTCGCGGTCTTCGTCGTCAAGCACCATCACGCCGCGTCCCTCACGGAGCGCAGCCACTGCACGTTCTACACGCTGTTCCGGCGTGCCAAATTCAGAAAGAAGCGTCTGATTCATGGTAATAAAGCCTTATAAAATATATGAGTTACCAGAATCAGGGCGAGCTTAGGAGTGATGTCATTAAGACATAGCAATAACGCGAAGCGGGCGTAGCCCGGCAGATGTCGTTACCCTCTCCCATCCGGACTTTAACCGTCGGCCCCGGAATTACACCGGATCTGCTGACCTTCCCGTTGCCGGAAAGCGCTCGCGGGCTTTCAGCTACTGCTGATTTACCGCCGGTGGGGAATTTCGCCCCGCCCTGAGAATAAGCAAAATTACTATAGCGCCAATCCACAGGCCGGGCAATCGACAAAACCGCAAATGCTTTTGCATTTCAGGCTGTATAGAGTGCTCATCAGCGGCAAAGAGAGTGCAAGCCGCGCGTCAGGAAAATGGCGGGGCGAGCAGGCAAGGAGGTCGGGTTTTACGCTTTTGCGATCGGACGCTCTCTGGCGCACAGACAGGTTAATCATCACCGGGAGTGTTTTGCCCTTCCCGCCGTATCGATTTCGGGTTTAACCTTTTCGTTTCAGGCATTACACTTAACCCTTATCAGGATCCAACCCCTGCTGTCACCAGCAACACGAAACCAGGAAATCATCATGATCGACACGAAAAAAATTGAACAACTTGCGCGTCAGGTGCACGAGGCGATGCCGAAAGGGATTCGTGAATTTGGCGACGATGTCGAAAAGAAAATCCGCCAGGTTCTGCAGGCGCAGCTGACACGTATGGATTTGGTTAATCGTGAAGAGTTCGACGTGCAGACGCAGGTGCTGCTGCGCACGCGTGAAAAGCTGGCCGCGCTGGAACAGCGTCTGGCACAGCTGGAAAGCCATCAGCCTTCCGCGCCAGCCCCGGCAGTCGTTACGCCCGATCCGGCAGGTAAAATCGACACGCCGCAGTAAATATTTATGGCGGGCGCGACGCGCCCGCCCGCATTATTACTCGCCGCGAATGGTTTTGATGATGTTTGTGGTAGAGATGCCGTCCTCGAAGTTAAGCACGCGCACGTCGCCGCCGTTTGCCCACACCTCTTTGCTGCCCGCGATATCTTCCGGCTTGTAATCACCGCCTTTTACCAGCAGATCGGGCAAAACGCCTGCGATCAGACGCTGCGGCGTATCTTCTTCAAACGCCACTACCCAGTCCACCGCTTCCAGCGCGCCGAGCACAATCATACGATTGACCAGCGGGTTCACCGGACGGCTGTCGCCTTTCAGGCGTTTCGTCGAGGCATCGCTGTTGACCGCCACGATCAGGCGATCGCCCAGCTTGCGCGCATTGGCCAGATAAGAGACGTGGCCCGCGTGCAGAATATCGAACACGCCGTTAGTCATCACCACTTTCTCGCCGCGCTTGCGTGCCTGCTCTACCGCGATTTTAAGCTGCGCTTCGTTCATGATGCCGAAGCCTTCATCCGGACGCGCATGAATGGCGTTTTCCAGCTCGACCGGGCTAACCGTAGAGGTACCCAGCTTGCCGACCACGACGCCCGCCGCCGCGTTCGCCATAAAGCACGCTTCTTCAAGGGAATCGCCCGCCGCCAGCGTCGCCGCCAGCACGCCGATAACGGTATCGCCCGCGCCGGTTACGTCAAAGACTTCCTGCGCCTGCGTCGGCAGATGCAGCGGCGCCTTGCCAGGCTGGAGCAGCGTCATGCCGTTTTCAGAGCGCGTCACCAGCAGCGCGGAGAGTTCGTAATCCGCCACCAGCTGCATGCCGCGGCTGACAATCTCTTCTTCGCTTTTGCATTTGCCGACCACCGCCTCAAACTCCGACAGGTTCGGCGTAAGCAGCGTCGCGCCGCGATAGCGCTCGAAGTCGGTGCCTTTAGGATCGATCAGCACCGGCACATTCGCCTCGCGCGCCAGCTGGATCATGGTCTGCACGCTGGAGAGCGCGCCTTTCGCATAGTCGGAGAGCACCAGCGCGCCGGCGGCCGCCAGCGACTGACGCAGCCGCTGATGGATAGGTTCCGGATCGACCTGCTCAAAACCCTCTTCGAAATCGAGACGGAGCAGCTGCTGATTGCGTGACAATACGCGCAGTTTGGTGATGGTGGGATGGGTTTTGACCGCAACGAAGTCACAGCGCACGTTGACGTTTTTCAGCGTTTCGCTCAGCACGCGCGCCGCATCATCTTCGCCGGTTAAGCCGATCAGCTGCGAAGCGGCGCCCAGCGCTGCAATGTTCATCGCCACGTTTGCCGCGCCGCCGGGACGCTCTTCGATAGCGTCCACTTTCACCACCGGCACCGGCGCTTCAGGAGAGATACGGCTGGTTGGGCCATACCAGTAGCGATCCAACATCACATCGCCTACGACCAGCACCGAAGCACGGTCGAACGCGGGCAAAGTAACTTTCATTCCAGACACTCCAGACTGCAGTAAAAATAGTGCGCGGATGATAGCACAGATGCGATCCGCGCTATCAACAGGCGCTTAAGGTGTTAGCGGCGACGCCAGCCAGCGCTGCCAGCTTGCCATTACGGTTTGCCGCTCGGCGGCAAAGGCGTCCGGCTCGACATGGGCGGGCAGCTCCTGCAACGCCAGATGATGCAGCGCGTCGCGCAGCGTGACATAGGCATGCGTCAGCGCCTGCGCTTCCTCTTCCGGCATTTTGTTATAGCGCGCCGCCAGCTCGAAGATACGCACATTGTCGGACCAGCGCGTCAGTTCAGGCTGTTCGGCGGCCCAGGCTAAGACCAGATATTGCGCGATGAATTCAATATCGGTAATGCCGCCCTGGTCGGTTTTAATCTCCCAGCGTCCTTTATGTTTGTTGCTGAGGTGCGCGCGCATTTTTTCGCGCATTTCCCGTACCTCTTTTTGCAGCGCTTCAGGCGCGCGCGGCAGGCAGAGAATAGCGCGGCGAATCGCATTAAAGCGTCCGGCCAGCGCGTCATCGCCAAATACCACGCGGGCGCGCACCAGCGCCTGATGCTCCCAGGTCCATGCCTCGTGGCGCTGATAGTCGTCAAAGGCGTCAAAGGTGCTGACCAGCATGCCCGCGGCGCCGGAAGGCCGCAGCCGCGCGTCCACCTCGTAGAGAATGCCTGAGGCGGTGCGAGTGCTAAAGAGATGCATAATGCGCTGCGCCAGCCGCAGATAGAACTGGCGGCCATCAATGCTGCGTTTTCCGTCCGTGACCGTCTCTGCCGGACAGTCATGGAGGAATACCAGATCGAGATCGGAGCTGTAGCCCAGCTCCCAGCCGCCCAGCTTGCCGTAGCCCAGCACCGCGAAGCCGCGCTCGCTCTCGCTTTTCAGATGTCCCGGCCGCCCGTAGCGCTGCACCATCATCAGCCACGCCTGTTGCACCACCGATTCGATAATCGCTTCCGCCAGCCATGTTAAGTGATCGCTCACTTTCATCACCGGCAGCGTTCCTGCGATATCCGCCGCCGCAATGCGCAGCAGCTGCGCCTGTTTAAACTGGCGCACCGCCTCAAGCTGCTGCTCTTCATCATCAACGGGAATACGCATCAGATACTGGCGCAGCTCGTCGCGGTAGGCGTCGGTGGCGGTCGGCTGATAGAGCGTTGCGGGATCGAGCAGCTCATCCAGCAGCAGCGGATAGCGCGCCAGCTGGCTGGCGATCATCGGCGATGCCGCGCAGAGGCGGATTAAATGCCGCAGGGCGCCGTGATATTCGGTCAGGAGTTCAAGATAGGTGCTGCGCGTCAGCACGCCCAGCAGCAGCGGAACAAGGCGGCTGAAGGTCACGGCGGCGTCGTCTCGCGGACACACTTCGCTCAACAGGCGCGGCATAAGCTGGTCGATCGCCAGCCGCCCGCGTGGACCGATAGTGCGACGGCTAATGTCCTGACGAAAATCCTCCAGCGCACGATGCAGCGAACGTCGCTGGTCATCGCCTAATTGCGGTACCAGCGGTACCAGCTCCGCATCCTCCAGCGAATCCTGCCACATGCTGCTGAACTCCTGCAGCTCAGGCTGATCGCTGATTTCAGGGATATCTTCGCCGATCAGTTCGTCGAAGATAGCGCGCACCGCCGCCATATGCGTTTCAAGCTGCGCCGTCAGGGCGGGCCAGCTCTCTGCGCCCATCGCCCAGGCGAGCCGCGCGCGATTGAGCGGATCGGTCGGCAGCGTCTGGGTCTGTTCGTCGGCGATGCTTTGCAGCAGGTTCTCCAGACGACGCAGGAAAAGGTAAGCCTCGCGCAGCGTAGCGACCTGCTCTGCCGTCAGTAGCGCCAGCTCGCCAATGGCTGAGAGCGTCGGCAGCAGGGAGCGCTGCTGTAGCGAGCGCTCACGTCCGCCACGTATCAGCTGAAACACCTGCACGATAAATTCGGTTTCGCGTATGCCGCCTGCGCCCAGCTTAATATTGTTGGTCAGACCGCGCCGCCGCACTTCGCGCGTGATCATGCTCTTCATATTGCGCAGCGACTGAATCACGCTGAAGTCGATATAGCGGCGATAAATAAACGGGCGCAGCATCTGCTGCAGCTCCTGGCTCCAGCGATCCTGATCGTCGCCCATCAGGCGCGCCTTAACCATCGCATAGCGCTCCCAGTCGCGGCCCTGCTCCTGATAGTAATCCTCCAGCGCGGCGAAGCTCAGCACCAGCGGGCCGCTGTCGCCGAAAGGACGCAGCCGCATATCGACGCGGTAGACGAAGCCGTCCATGGTGGGCTGATCCAGTACCTTAATAAGCCGCTGTCCCATGCGCGTAAAAAACTGCGCATTATCCAGCTCGCGTCGGCCGCCGCGCGTCGCGCCGTTTTCCGGCCAGGCAAAGATAAGGTCGATATCGGAAGAGAAGTTAAGCTCGCCGCCGCCCAGCTTGCCCATGCCGAGGATAAGCATCGGCTGCGGCTCGCCTGCGCTGTTGCAGGGCGTGCCGAAATCCCGGCAGCACGCCTGATACACCCAGTCACGCGCGCGGCCAATCAGCACTTCCGCCAGCACGCTAAGCTGTTGCAGGCTCTGTTCGGTGCTCGCGTCGTGCAGGCACTGCATCCAGGCGATGCGCACCAGCATGCGGCGGCGGAACAGCCGCAGCGCGCGCATCAGCGCTGCCTCGCTGTCGACCGTGGCGATGTCGTCATCCAGCCAGCGCGCGTAGTGCTGCCATTCATCCGGCTGTGGCGGTTGCTGCTGAAGCGCCAGCCACCATTCCGGCTGACGCTGCAGGTTTTCAGCAATGAAATCACTGAAGGCCAGCGCGGCGCGCTGCGCGTCGGTCAGGACATCAGCGGCAAGGCCGAGGCGCTCAGCCACGCTGGCCGCCTGCGCCTGTAACTCTGCGGGTAACTGCGGCAACATCTTCTCTCCCTGATGGATTAGATCATCGTGGCGCG
The DNA here is from genome assembly GCF_002431095.1 of Pantoea sp. UBA5923. Lineage (NCBI taxonomy): Bacteria > Pseudomonadati > Pseudomonadota > Gammaproteobacteria > Enterobacterales > Erwiniaceae > Pantoea > Pantoea sp. UBA5923. The sequence continues at coordinate 107,004 of NZ_DJDN01000010.1, forward strand.
CTGCTGTTCAGCCAGAAGGCGGGCTGGCGAATCGCCTGAGCCGCCAGCGATTTCAGCCAGCGATCCTGATTTTGCGCTATAGACTGCTGCAGCTGTTCCCACGGCGACAGCCAGACGGCAACGGCTTCCGGCGCATAGGCGCCCGCCAGCAGATGCACCGCCAGCAGCTGGCGCGACAGGCGCGTCGCTTTGTCGTGATATTCGTTCGCCTGCTGCACATCGCTGAAGGTCTCTTTCAGATCCGCCGCGATACGGCTCAGCATAATGTCGCTGAAGCGCTTAAAGGAGCCGTTGAGCTTCGCCTGATTCTTTGCATCGATCCAGGGCTGCCACTGCGACTCCACCAGCCAGTGAGTAAGCGCTAACTGGGTTTCGACGGAGAGCGCTGAAAAGCTCAGCGCCTGCGCATCTTTTACCGGTTCGGCGAGGATCTCTTCCAGCGTGGTGAGTTTCTGGCGCAGCTCGCTGCTCGCCTTGCGCGGCACCAGCGCGCCGAACAGAGAAAAGGCCTGACGCAGCGCTTCCAGCGCCTCGACGACGCTGTGCTGCGCCTCGGGATTACCGCGCAGCCAGACCTCTTCATGATACTGCCAGTGGCTGAGGGCGCTGGACATGGCGGTGACCATCCCCTCTTCTACCGTCGCTTTCGGCGCGGCCTTTAACAGCGGGAACGGACGCAGCGGACGCGGCGGATTGCCCTGCGCCAGCTGGTAGCCCCGCGCCGCTTTGCTCAGGCTCCCCAGACGCAGGCCGCCGTTTGCGATAAGCTGTCGGGCAAAGGTCATCATGTCGTTGCGCTGACCGCTTTTCAGCTCCAGCTCCACCTCAAAGAGATCTTCGCTCAGCGTCTCTGTGGCGACTGCGCCGCGATCGAACGCCACTTCTACTTCGCTTTCGCCCACCTGAACCAGCCAGGTTTCACGCTGGAAATGGGTGCTGAAGAGCGGCTGCAGGCGCTGCTGCAGCGCGGCGATGTCGGTGCCCTGCGGCCAGACCTCAGCGGGCAGTCGCGCGATATCGAGTTTCGCTTCGGGCAGGTCGATATTGTATTCCGCACGCTGATGCAGGCCGCCGAGGGTTTTTCCGGCGGTTTTAAGCGTCATCTCGTGATGACCGTCAACGCCGCGAATACGCAGGCCCATATCCCAACGACGCAGCTGGTTGTCATCCGTCTCAAAATAGACGTTGCTTAACGCGCGCGCGGCATGGTGCTGGTGGGGAAAACCGGCGAGGGTTTGCGCCAGCTTGCTGGCGGCGTCAGGGGTGGCAATGAACTTTAGCTCGATTTCGATGGTCATAATTTTTTATTCAATACGCTGCTGGCACTTACGAGGGTTATCTGGCGAAGATTAATGCACTGAAGGCGTGCTGTCTCTGCTTTCTTTGCGCTTTCGCTACCCTTTTCGCAGGGAAATGAGACCAGGATAGTTCTCATTCAGATTTATGCGAGGCGGTTCCAGACTGTGCCGGTAAATTTACAGACCCCCAAGCTAAAACGACATCGAATGAAAAAAATTGTAATCGCAGGCCTTACCTTGTTGGCTATTAGCACGCTCACGCCAGCCCATGCAGACGAAAAACGCTACATCTCCGACGAATTATCCACCTGGGTTCGCAGCGGACCGGGCGACCAGTTTCGCCTGCTCGGCAAGCTGAACGCGGGTGAAGAAGTGCAGCTGGTGCAGACTAACACCGACACGAATTACGGCCAGATCCGCGACTCGGAAGGCCGTACCGTCTGGATCCCGCTTTCGCAGCTCAGCGCCGAACCCAGCCTGCGCACGCGCGTGCCGCAGCTGGAGCAGCAGGTAAAAGATCTTACCGCTAAGCTGGGCAATATCGATAACAGCTGGAACCAGCGCACCTCGGAAATGCAGAATAAAGTCGCCAACAGCGACAGCGTGATCAACGGGCTGAAAGAAGAAAACCAGAAGCTGAAAAACGAGCTGATCGTGGCGCAGAAAAAGGTCAGCGCCGCCAACGTTCAGCTGGATGACAAACAGCGCACCATCATCATGCAGTGGTTTATGTATGGCGGCGGCGTGCTGGGCGTCGGCCTGCTGCTGGGGCTGGTGTTGCCGCATATGGTGCCGCGCCGCAAGAAAAAAGATCGCTGGATGAACTAAGCCTTCTTCCGCGCTTTCTTGTCATACGCGACCGGGTCGGCGCGGATGACAAGGCCCGCTGTAAGGTCACTATTTTAAGGGCATCCTTTGATGTCCTTTCTGTCATGCCTGCAATCTGGCCATTGTGTGCAACAATAGAGCAACAAGCGTGCTGAATGTTCAGCGGCGAATTTGCCCTGCGGCGCGCCTTATTTATTATCTCTGGAGTTGTTGAGTGAAGACCTATTTAGTAGGCGGCGCCGTTCGCGATGCGCTGTTAAAACTGCCGGTCAAGGACCGGGACTGGGTGGTAGTCGGCGCGACGCCTGAAGCGATGCTGGCGCAGGGTTTCCAGCAGGTCGGCCGCGATTTCCCGGTATTTCTCCATCCGAAAAGCCGCGAAGAATACGCGCTGGCGCGCACCGAACGGAAAAGCGGCAATGGCTATACGGGTTTTGTCACCTGGTCCGCGCCCGATGTAACGCTGGAACAGGATCTGCAACGCCGCGATCTGACCATCAACGCCATTGCGCAGACGGAAAGCGGCGAGCTGATCGATCCCTTTCATGGACTGCGCGATCTACAGACGCGCCTGCTGCGCCACGTTTCTGACGCCTTTAATGAAGATCCGCTGCGTGTACTGCGCGTGGCGCGCTTCGCCGCGCGTTTCGCGCATCTTAATTTCCGTATTGCCGAAGAGACGCAGGCGCTGATGCGCCAGATGGCGGAGAGCGGCGAGCTGAGTCATCTTACCGCCGAGCGCGTCTGGAAAGAGACGGAAAAAGCGCTGACCTCGCGCAATCCGCAGGTCTATTTTCAGGTGCTGCGCGACTGCGGCGCGCTTGAAGTGCTGTTCCCGGAGCTTGACAGGCTGTTCGGCATTCCCGCGCCGGCGAAGTGGCATCCGGAGATCGACACCGGCGTGCATACGCTGATGACGCTGACGCTGGCGGCATCGCTGTCGGATGAGGTCGATGTGCGTTTCGCTACGCTGTTCCACGACGTCGGCAAAGCGCTGACGCCGCCAGAGAAGTGGCCGAGCCATCACGGACACGGCGCGGCGGGTGTGCCGCTGGTCGAGGCGCTCTGTCAGCGTCTGCGCGTGCCGAACGCTATTCGCGATCTGGCGCTGATCGTTACGGAATATCACGACGTGGTGCATACCATTGAACGCCAGTCCGCCGATGCCCTAGTGGCGCTGTTTGATCGTATCGACGCCTGGCGCAAACCCCATCGGGTAGAGCAGATAGCGCTGACCAGCGAAGCGGACGCGCGCGGACGCGCCGGGCTCGAGAGCATGGCCTATCCGCAGGGCGACTATCTGCGTCAGGCGTTCGCGCTGGCGCAATCGGTGCCGACCAAAGCGGTCATCGAGGCGGGTTTCAAGGGCGCTAAGGTAAGAGAAGAGCTGACGCGGCGTCGTATTGCCGCCGTGGCGCAAGGAATTGCGGAGATGCGGCCAGCCTGATGGCTGGCCGCGCAGGCATTACATAAAGATAGCGTAGACGGCTGCCGCTACGATAAAGCGGTAGATGGCGAAAGAGACGAACGAAATGCGTTTAATCAGCTCAAGGAAGGCTTTAATCGCAATCAGCGCCACGATAAACGCGGTCACGAAACCGACGGCGAACATCGGAAAATCGCTCATCGTCAGGAAGCCGATGCTTTTATAGAGATCGAGGCCGGTAGCCCCCATCATCATCGGCACAGCGAGAATAAAAGAGAACTCTGACGCTGCGTAACGACTAACGCCCATCAGCATGCCGCCGGAAATGGTGGCGCCGGAGCGAGAGAAGCCCGGCCAGAGCGCAAGGCACTGGAAACAGCCGATCATAAAGGCCTGGCGATAGGTAATATCGTCAATCCCCACCGCTTTCGGCTGTTTCGGCTTCAGGTATTCCGCCGCCAGCAGCAGCAGGCCGCCGACCACCAGCGCGTAGGTGACGTTAATCGGGTTGAACAGCGTTTTGATCTGGTCGTGCAGCACCAGCCCGATGACGACCGCCGGAACCATTCCCAGCAGGATATGGATCAGCGTCAGATGCCCGCGGCCCACGCCTTCATGCTTTACTTCGCCAAAATGAATGCCGATTAATCCAAAGAGACGACGCCAGAACATCACCACCACGGCGAGTATGGATCCAAGCTGGATCACCACTTCGAAGGTTTCTGCTTTATCGCCCTCAAAGCCCAGCAGGTGGCCGACAATAATCATGTGCCCCGTGGAAGAGACAGGCAGGAATTCCGTTAGCCCCTCCACGACGCCCAGGATTGCAGCTACCCAAAGCTGATGAATATCTGCCATCAAATTTTCCTTATGTCCGTTTCAAACCCATTAAAAAGGCGGTCGCGATTTTGCTTCCGCCTGAAATTCTGCCATCGTCAGCCTGAGGGAAACCTTAAGGCTTTCGGCGCCCTTAGCGTTTAACAACGCACCGGCAGAGCGTATGGCAGACAATAATTTGGTTTGGTTTCACTGTGATGGCAATCACAACGTATTCATTTAGGAATAGTCCCGCGCTCGATGCGCACGCCGACCTGATTTGCCTGCGCAACCGCGCCCGGTTTGGCGACCCGGATACGCACGCCTGGCGTACCGAAACGCGTCATCAGCAGATCCGCGATTTCCTCCGCTACGCGCTCCACCAGCGCGAAGCGCGTACCGCTGAGGTGCGTCAGGATCGCCTCAGAGACCTCGGCATAGCTTAAACAGTGGTTCACATCGTCGCTGCGCGCCGCCTGGCGGTTGTCCCACGCCATTTCGACATCGAGCACCAGCTTCTGCTGAATGCCCTGTTCCCAGTCGTAAACGCCAATGGTGGTGAACACCGTAAGTTGTTCGATAAAAACGATATCCATGATGACACTCTCTGTTTTTGGCTAAGCCGGATACCACTTCCGGCGTATAATGCGTATTATCCACGGTTAACGAAGACAAAACGACCCTAAAGGAAACGGTACGGTAATATGAGTGCTATCGCGCCTGGTATGATTTTTTTCGCGTATCTTTGCGGTTCGATTTCGAGCGCCATTCTGGTCTGCAAAATCGCCGGACTGCCCGATCCGCGCACTCAGGGTTCAGGTAATCCTGGCGCGACCAACGTGTTGCGCATCGGCGGCAAAGCCGCAGCGGCCTGCGTTTTGGTTTTCGATATCCTCAAAGGCATGGTGCCGGTCTGGCTGGCGTACCTGCTGCATCTCGCCCCGCTTTATCTTGGCCTTACCGCTATTGCGGCCTGTCTTGGCCATATCTATCCGGTGTTTTTCCGCTTTCGCGGCGGCAAAGGCGTTGCGACCGCGCTGGGCGCTATCGCGCCGATCGGCTGGGATTTGACCGGGCTGATGACTGGCACCTGGCTGCTGACGGTGCTGCTGAGCGGCTACTCGTCGCTGGGGGCGATTGTCAGCGCGCTGATTGCGCCCTTCTACGTCTGGTGGTTTAAGCCGCAGTTCACCTTTCCGGTGTCGATGTTGTCATGCCTGATTCTGCTGCGTCATCACGACAATATTCAGCGTTTGTGGCGTGGTCAGGAGAGTAAAATCTGGAAGCGCAAAAAAGCGCGCAAAGAGGAATAACAGAGCCGAGGCTGTCGGCTCTGTCAGGGATTAGAAAACCCCATCTTTACATCAGATAGCGGGCAGCTCCGCCAGCGGCCAGCGAGGCCGTACGCTGACTCCCAGCCCGCCGCGCGTGCCGCCTTTCAGCCGTACCATGCCCGCATAGGCGATCATCGCGCCGTTGTCGGTGCAGAACTCCGGACGTGCATAGAAAACTTCGCCGCCGCGTCCCTGCATCATCTGCGCCATGCGATCGCGCAGCGTGCGGTTGGCGCTGACGCCCCCCGCAATCACCAGCCGCTTAAAGCCGGTTTGCTCCAGCGCGCGTTTGCATTTGATCATCAGGGTATCGACCACCGCATCCTCGAAAGCGCGCGCGATGTCGGCATGGGTTTGCGCATCGTCCGCATTTTCGCGAATGGTGTTGGCGGCAAAGGTCTTGAGACCAGAAAAGCTGAAGTCCAGTCCGGGCCGATCGGTCATCGGACGCGGAAAGGTAAAGCGTCCCGCGACGCCCTGCTGCGCCATTTTCGACAGCATCGGGCCACCGGGATAGTCCAGTCCCAGCAGCTTGGCGGTTTTATCAAAAGCTTCGCCTGCGGCATCGTCGATGGATTCGCCCAGCAGCGCATATTCGCCGATGCCGGTTACGCTAATCAGCTGGGTATGACCGCCGGACACCAGCAGCGCCACGAACGGAAACTGCGGCGGGTTCTCTTCCAGCATCGGCGCCAGCAGATGGCCTTCCATATGATGTACCGGCACCGCAGGCACTTTCCACGCAAAGGCCAGCGCGCGTCCGATGGTGGCGCCGACCAGTAGCGCGCCCACCAGACCCGGCCCCGCCGTATAGGCGACGGCGTCGATCTGCTGCGGCTGCAGGTTCGCCTGTTTCAGCGCCGCCTGAATCAGCGGGACGGTTTTGCGCACGTGATCGCGCGACGCCAGTTCCGGCACCACGCCGCCATAATCGGCGTGCAGTTTCACCTGGCTGTAAAGCTGATTGGCGAGCAGACCCGCTTCGTCATCATAGATTGCGATGCCGGTTTCATCGCAGGATGTTTCAATACCCAAAATTCGCATAGCGCTTACCTCTTACTTGCGGCGCGCAGTGTAGCATAGCAACACCTTCGTTCGTCGACGCTTTCGCTGCAAAAAGTGATTCCGTGGCGCGCAAAGAGTGCGCTATACTCCGCACCCTTGAAAAAAACCGGCAGCCGCATCGGCAAACGCTCCTGTTGGTTCTTAATTGTCCATGGTGCTTTACAAACCGACTCACGTTGGAGTAAAATGCTGCACCATTTTGAAAAGTGCTGGCGCCGCAGTCAGCAGCAAAAACCGAATTTTATCGAGGTGAGAGTTACATGCCGGTAATTAAAGTACGTGAAAACGAGCCATTCGACGTAGCACTGCGTCGCTTCAAGCGTTCCTGCGAGAAAGCAGGCGTTCTGGCTGAAGTTCGTCGTCGTGAGTTCTATGAAAAACCGACCACAGAACGTAAGCGCGCTAAAGCGTCAGCAGTTAAGCGTCACGCCAAAAAACTGGCTCGCGAAAACGCACGCCGCACTCGTCTGTACTAAGTTCTTCCGGAGGTTCGCCTCCACCGCGTGTTAAACGCAGACAGAGTCACGTAAGAGGCCGTGCTTTCCGAAAGGAAGCGCGGCTTGTTGCCGTTTATGAGCTGAAAATCTGGGGCTTATGGCTGGAAGAATCCCACGCGTTTTTATCAATGATCTGCTTGCCCGCACGGATATCGTGGATCTGATCGATGCCCGCGTTAAGCTGAAAAAGCAGGGTAAGAACTTCCACGCGTGTTGTCCTTTCCACAATGAGAAAACCCCCTCTTTCACCGTAAACGGCGAGAAGCAGTTTTATCACTGCTTTGGCTGCGGCGCTCACGGCAACGCCATCGACTTTTTGATGAATTACGATCGACTGGAGTTTGTCGAGAGCATCGAAGAGCTGGCGACGCAACACGGTCTGGAAGTGCCCTATGAAGCGGGCAGCGGACCGAGCCAGATGGAACGCCATCAGCGCCAGAGCCTGTATCAGCTGATGGAGAACCTCAACGGTTTTTATCAGCAAAGCCTGACGCAGTCTCATGCACAAGCGGCGCGCGACTATCTCAGCAACCGCGGCTTAAGCACCGAGGTCATCGAGCATTTCGCCATCGGCTTCGCGCCGGCGGGCTGGGACAACGTGTTAAAACGTTTCGGCAGCAATAAGGACGATCGCGAGTCCCTGATGGAAGCCGGCATGCTGGTCTCCAACGACAAGGGCCGCACCTACGACCGCTTCCGCGAGCGCGTCATGTTTCCCATCCGCGATAAGCGCGGACGCGTGATTGGCTTTGGCGGCCGCGTACTGGGCAACGATACGCCGAAGTATCTGAACTCGCCGGAAACGCCTATTTTTCACAAGGGCCGTCAGCTTTACGGTCTGTATGAAGCGCAAAAGAATCATCCGCAGCCTGCTCGCCTGCTTGTAGTAGAAGGCTATATGGATGTGGTGGCGCTGGCGCAGTTTGGCATTGATTACGCGGTAGCCTCGCTGGGCACCTCCACGACGGCGGAGCATATCCAGCTGCTGTTCCGCAGCACCGATACCGTGATCTGCTGTTATGACGGCGATCGCGCGGGTCGGGAAGCCGCGTGGCGCGCGCTGGAAACCGCATTGCCTTACATGAATGACGGACGTCAGCTACGCTTTATGTTTTTGCCTGACGGCGAAGATCCGGACACGCTGGTACGTAAAGAGGGTAAAGACGCGTTTGAAGCGCGTATGGAGCAGGCGATGCCGCTCTCCTCTTTCCTGTTCGACTCGCTGTTGCCGCAGGTGGACCTGAGCACGCGCGACGGTAAAGCGCGCCTGAGTACGCTGGCGCTGCCGTTGATCACGCAGATTCCAGGCGAGACCCTGCGCATCTATATGCGTCAGGAACTGGGTAATAAACTCGGCATTCTTGACGATAACCAGTTAGAGAAGCTGATGCCGAAGCTGGCACCCGGCGGCGCTGCGCCAACGGCACCGCCGCTGAAGCGCACTACAATGCGCGTGCTGGTAGCGCTGCTGGTGCAGAATCCGCAGCTGGCGACGCTGGTACCGGCGCTTGACGGACTGGACCAGGTAAAAATGGCGGGTTTACCGCTGTTTGCTGAATTAGTCAGCCGTTGCAATGAGAATCCTGGATTGACTACCGGACAGCTACTAGAGTTATATCGCGGAACAAATTTTAGTCAGACGCTTGAAACCTTAGCCACATGGAACCACATGATAGTGGATGAGGAAGTTGAAGCGGTGTTCCATGACTCGCTGGCGAGCATTTACGACGCCGCGCTGGAGCAGCGTCTGGAAGAGCTAATTGCCCGCGATCGCACTCAGGGTTTAAGCGCGGAAGAACGCCGCGAATTCTGGACGTTAAGCCAGGCGCTGGCGAAAAAGTAGAATTTACAGTGGGTCAGACTGTTGCGCGTAGTCAAAGGCGCATGTCTGACCCATTCGTTTCTGGGGCGTAGCGCCGCAAGCCGAGGCTTAGTGACGCGATAAGCCAAGCCGGAGACGTTAACCTGTAAGGGCTGAAAGGGCGAACACGCCAGGCCCGGAACATATTCAAAGCGGCTTAAGTGCCGATATACAATGGGCAAAAGCCCTGGCCGCGACGAAGGCAGCGGCAATAACACAACGCCTTCACTGTTATAGTTGGCTCGCTGCCGACCGACACCAATCTAATTAACAGAAGTGTGGATACCGTCTTATGGAGCAAAACCCGCAGTCACAGCTTAAGCTGCTTGTCACCCGTGGTAAGGAGCAAGGCTATCTGACCTATGCTGAGGTCAATGACCATCTGCCGGAAGATATCGTCGACTCCGATCAGATCGAAGACATCATCCAGATGATTAACGATATGGGTATTCAGGTGGTGGAAGAAGCCCCTGACGCCGACGATCTGATGCTGAACGAAAACAGCGCCGATACTGACGAAGATGCCGCGGAAGCCGCCGCTCAGGTGTTATCCAGCGTAGAATCTGAAATTGGCCGCACCACCGACCCTGTACGCATGTATATGCGTGAAATGGGTACCGTTGAGCTGCTGACGCGCGAAGGCGAAATCGACATCGCCAAGCGCATCGAAGACGGTATCAACCAGGTACAATGTTCGGTTGCGGAATACCCGGAAGCCATTACCTATCTGCTGGAGCAGTACGACAAAGTCGAAGCGGGCGAGTCTCGCCTCTCCGACCTGATCACCGGCTTCGTGGATCCAAACGCTGAAGAAGATCTGGCGCCTACCGCCACCCACGTCGGCTCCGAGCTGTCTGAAGAAGACCGCGACGACGACGAAGATGAAGACGAAGAGAGCGAAGACGACAATTCCGATGACGATAACTCTATCGATCCGGAGCTGGCGCGCGAGAAATTCGTCGAGCTGCGCACGCAGTATGAAACGACCCGCACCGTCATCAAGAGCAAAGGTCGCAGTCATGCTGACGCAGTAAAAGAGATTCAAAACCTTTCTGACGTCTTTAAGCAGTTCCGCCTGGTGCCGAAGCAGTTCGACTACCTGGTCAACAACATGCGCGAGATGATGGAGCGCGTGCGTACGCAAGAGCGCATCATCATGAAGCTGTGCGTTGAACTGTGCAAAATGCCGAAGAAAAACTTCATCACGCTGTTCACCGGCAACGAGACCAGCGAGAGCTGGTTCAAAGCCGCGCTGGCCATGAATAAACCCTGGTCAGAGAAGCTGAAAGAAGTAGAAGAAGATGTGATGCGCTGCCTGCAGAAACTGCATCAGATCGAAGAAGAGACCGGCCTGACCATCGAGCAGGTTAAAGATATCAACCGTCGCATGTCTATCGGCGAAGCGAAAGCGCGTCGTGCGAAGAAAGAGATGGTAGAGGCGAACCTGCGTCTGGTGATTTCAATTGCGAAAAAATACACCAACCGCGGTCTGCAGTTCCTCGACCTGATTCAGGAAGGCAACATCGGCCTGATGAAAGCGGTTGATAAATTTGAATACCGTCGTGGTTATAAGTTCTCTACCTATGCCACATGGTGGATCCGTCAGGCGATCACCCGCTCTATCGCCGACCAGGCGCGTACCATCCGTATTCCGGTGCATATGATTGAGACCATCAACAAGCTCAACCGTATTTCGCGCCAGATGCTGCAGGAGATGGGCCGCGAGCCGACGCCGGAAGAGCTGGCCGAGCGTATGCTGATGCCGGAAGACAAGATCCGCAAAGTGTTGAAGATCGCCAAAGAGCCGATTTCTATGGAGACGCCGATCGGCGACGACGAAGATTCGCATCTGGGCGACTTTATCGAAGACACCACGCTGGAGCTGCCGCTTGACTCTGCTACCTCTGAGAGCCTGCGTTCAGCCACCCACGACGTGCTGGCAGGCCTGACCGCGCGTGAAGCCAAAGTGCTGCGCATGCGTTTCGGCATCGATATGAACACCGACCATACGCTGGAAGAGGTGGGCAAACAGTTCGACGTAACGCGTGAGCGTATTCGTCAGATTGAAGCGAAAGCGCTGCGTAAGCTGCGCCACCCGAGCCGTTCGGAAGTGCTGCGCAGCTTCCTGGACGACTAATCGCTCCATCGTTAAAAACCCCGGCTCGCCGGGGTTTTTTATTGCCTTTAAAACGGCGTCAGCCCCTTGTCACGCATCGCTGCTTTCGCCCGATCGCTTTGCAGATAGTGTACAAAGTCGTCCGCCGCCTGCGGCTGTTTGCTGGAGGCAGTTACAACCGCCCCGTAAAGAGTATCCTGCTGCACCGCAGGTGGAATAAGACCGACGATGGTAATGCCCTTCACCGCCTTTAGCTCGCTGTTCTGCTGAAAACCGATTGGCGCTTTGCCCTCTGCAACAGCTTCGCCAACCGGCGTCGCGGGGATCACCTTCACCTTTTTCGCCGTCTGCTCGCCAAGGTTCAGCTTTTTCAGCATTTCGCTGCGGATATAGCGCCCGCTGGCGCTGTCTGAGACAGCGATGGTTGAGGCTTCGGTCAGCACCTGTTTGAACTTCGCGACGCTGCTAATATCGGGCGCTGGCCTGCCCTGCTTCACCGCCATCGCAATCCAGGAGTGCGCCAGCACCTGATGCGTGTCGCTTTTCACCTGCTGCGCCAGCGGTTTGATGGCGTAATCAACCATGACCAGCACGTCGGCGTCGTCGTGCCGCTTCAGGCGATTCGGGATCGCCTGCGGCGTGTCGCCCATTGATGGCGCGGCTTCCAGCGTCAGCTGATTGCCGCTGCGCTTTTCGTAATCGGCTTTCAGGCTCTCCACCACGGGATACATCCCGCCGGAGCAGAACACGCGCAGCGTTTCGCTCCAGCCCGGCGCGGCAAACAGCAGCGCCATCAGCATAAACAGGTACTTTTTCATTCCACTCCCCTTATATAAGCCAGTACCTGGTTTAGCCAGGATGGTGCCGGGGAACAATTGCCAGTCGGCGGTAAGCCGAGCCTGCTCACGTTTTATTAGAGACTTTTATGTAACGCATCATGAAGTTGCCGGTATGCCTCAACGATCTCATCCAGCGAGGCGCGGTTAAGCCCGCTGGGATTTGGCAGCACCCAGACCTGAGTCTTGCCCATAAAGATCCCCTGTAAGCCCCACTCCACCTTGCGCTGGTTAAAGGCGCGCCTGAAAGCGTCTTTGCCCAGGATAGCCAGCACGCGCGGCTGGTAGTTAAGTACCTTATCGGTCAGACGCGCGCCGCCGTCACGCAGCTCCTCAGCAGCCAGCTGATTCGCCTGAACGGTGGGACGCTCGACCAGCATAGTGATGCCGCAGCCGGTCTCCAGCAGTCGCTGCTCTTCTTCAGGCTTAAGCTGCTGGCGAGTAAAGCCAGCAAGAAAGATCACTTTCCAGAACCGGTTGCCGGGATGGGCGAAGTGATAGCCGGTATGCGCCGTGGAATGGCCTGGGTTGATGCCGCAGAACAGCACGTCGAGACCGGGCGCGATAATATCAGTTATGTTGTGCTCGCTCATGCTGCACGCTCCAGCCCGGTACGACGTTTCAGCGCCTGTCGGCTGCGCGCCAGCATTGTTGCGGAGAGCGCCTTATCAGGGCAGGCGCGCGCCAGCGCCAGCGCGCCGACCATTTCTGCCAGCAGACTACTGGCCAGCGCCTCAGCGTCGCGCTGCCCAAGCTCGGCGAGCAGTTCACTCAGCCGCTGCAGCATTGACGCTACGCCCTGGGTAAAGATGGCTTTCGCCTCATCCGGCAGATGACCCACTTCGCTGACCAGCGCGGGCATGGGACAGCCTTCCGCGGGCGAGTCGCGATGCGTTTCTGACAGGTAGTAGTCGATAAGCCTGTTCAGCCGTTCAGCCGGATCGGACTGTTGCCACAACGGCTGCATGCGCTGCGTTGAGTCAGTAAACATCTCGGCGATTACCGCCTGCACCAGCGCCTCGCGCGAGTCGAAGTGCGCATAGAAGCCACCGTGCGTCAGCCCGACGCGCTTCATCAGTGACGCTACGCCGATGCTCTCAGTACCGCACTCTCGCATTATCCGCGCCGCTTCATCCAGAATACGCTGCCGCGTCCGCGCTTTATGGCTTAGTTTATCCATCACTCTTTTCCTGCTGATACGTTCTGCCATTCATAGTAATTATTGTGACCATCATATTCCACCTTGACGGAAGATATGATGGTCGTCATATTAACAACAAATATGACAACCATCATACGCAAGGGGCTTACTATGTCAGCATCAAACGGTTTTGCTTTAATCACTGGCGCATCAAGCGGTATCGGCGCTACCTACGCTCGACGTCTGGCGGCGCGCAATTATGACCTGATACTGGTGGCGCGGGATCAGGCGAGGCTGGAGGCGCTGGCGCAGACGCTGCGACAGCAGCATAAGACTGAGGTGCGTATTTTGCGCGCCGATCTGACCAACGCGGAGGATCTGCAACGCGTCGAGCAGGAGCTGCAAGGCAACACGGCGATTACACTGCTGGCCAATAACGCTGGCATGAGCGTAGACGGCGAGTTTATTGATGCCGACATCGAGCGCATTCAGAGCATGCTCATGCTGAACGTTATCGCTCCAACCCGTCTGGCACATGCGGCGGCCAATGCGTTTCGCGCGCGCGGACGCGGCATGATTATTAACGTCGCCTCGGTGCTCTCGCTGATGCATGAGATGTTCAACGGCGCCTATAACGGCAGCAAATCTTTTGTGCTGACGCTGACCCGTTCTATGCAGCGCGAGCTGGAGAACAGCGGCGTGCAGGTGCAGGCGGTATTGCCTGGCGCAACGCGTACCGAGATCTTTGACCGCTCCGGCAAGTCAATCGATGAGCTTCCACCGCAGATGATTATGGAAGTTGAGGATATGGTAGATGCCGCGCTGGCGGGCCTGGAGGCGGGCGAAGCGGTGACCATTCCGGCGCTGGAAGAGATCGCGCTTTGGCAGGATTATGATCGGGCGCGCGGCGCGATGGTACCCTTTTTATCGATGAGCCAGCCAGCGTCGCGCTACCGCAGTTGAGGATGGCAGTTTGCCGGTGCGGTTGTGGGTAACAGCGGGTTTGATTGCCTGGCTCGCTCGCAGGGCTGAATAAAAACGGGCCGCATCTTCTGGAAATTTTCAGTTTTATCAAGCACTCATGCGCTGGAGAATTTTTCAGCATCTGGCGGATGAGTGCTGGATCGCTCTAAACAGATACATTATAATCCCCGCTCCGCTGGCCCCTTAGCTCAGTGGTTAGAGCAGGCGACTCATAATCGCTTGGTCGCTGGTTCAAACCCAGCAGGGGCCACCAAATAAAACAAGGAGTTAGATGAGAAATCGTCTGACTCCTTTTTCTATGGCTTGGATTTGGGTCAGGTAACATCTTAATGTTGTTACATTTACTTTTTAGACACCTCCTGTGCCTAAGCCAAATTTCTTTTCGCTATTTTTAGCTAATGAACGAGAGATTAAATGAATATGATCTCAATGAACATGGTTATGAGATACATGACGATTTCATCTTAGAAGTAAGAGAACACAAGAAAACCTATGGCAACGAAAGCACTTTCGGTGCCCGTGATAAAAAAATACATATGCCTTTTTTAGAACTGATAACGCGAGAAATTCGTAAAAAATTTAAATAGGGCATGAACTGGTTAAATATCAAGCAGGTTAGCTTTACCCAGCCCTTGGGTACATGTCCGTATAATCAAGAACATTTCAAAATGCCCATCAACAACTATAAGAAACAAGAGATCCTTTCTTTTTACGTTATTGAAACTGACCCCCTTAGTCAGAAAAAGTGAACGTCTTGAAATTACAGCTATCTCCCGCTCTCATGCATGGAATCTGGAAGGAGATTGTCAATATCCCCCACGCAAAAAGATAGGCTACACTAGTTGCGCATGGTTGCTATGTGATTTGTTACTTTGGTGCACTCAGCGTTAATGGATAATAACCGAGAAACACGCTTACCCTTGTAGATCTAACGCCAGTATCGCTTAGTCGTTATCATAACAAAAATGATGTATGTCATTTCCTTAGAATTAGCCGCTGAACATTTGAGCGCTGGATTAGGAATGGTGATTTCCTCAACCGTTTAAAGTAGGCAAGAATGTTGTTGGATGGCCTCCAGAATTAATTAGACGCGCAAAACACTAGCAAAAGAGCGAATAAAAGAATACAACTCGATAGGTATAAAACCTGTCGATTCCTTTCGTCCTGACGATGAACCAACATTTCACCATTTCCAGTAATCATTAAGTCGCCAGCCAGTACGATTGCTAGTGCGTGACGCAATAGCGCGAGCAACCCTATGGACTGCATAAATTATGCCGATAGGGTAATACCTGACCGCGCGAAAGCAACGTAGCAACTGCCGCCCGCACCGAACTGGAACACTTAAACTAAAGAACAAACCGTAAGCGCGAAATGCGCCCACAAACCCACAGAGCAGCTCGCACAGCAGTAGCCGCACAAACCGCAGACGAAGAACACGCCTGACCCAATGACCAACCACAGGACGCCATGCCGTGAAGTTTAAACTGAACTGCGACCCAATTACCCTGCCAAATATCAGCATATGTAGCCTATATGCGCCAATGACTTTTAGAATGATAAGACTTATGTGGGCAAACATGTTTTCACATGCTCACTTTTAAAATAAATTAATTTAAATAGTGAGAATAATTTGCAATCTACTGTAAAAGCTATATTTTTTATTTAATCACATTTCAACTTTTGTGAAAACAGTGACCGCTAAAAATATAAGGACTGCACATCAAACAGTCCAACTGTTGGATACCATTTCAGCCTGTTTCAGTATCAGTTCAACGGCATAGGGTGTTTTGTCAGGCGGATACTTGTACTTACGCAGCGTCTGACGCACCAGAATCCGTAATCTCGCCCGTACGCTTTCCCGAACCTGCCAGTCAACGGTCGTTGATTTACGAAGTTTCAACGTGACCTCGATAGCCAGTTTCTTAAGAACATCATCACCCAGTTCTCTCACTGCACTCTCGTTTTCCGCCAGTGCATCGTAGAAGGCGATTTCGTCCGGGTTTAGCCCCAGCGACTCATCACGCGCCATTGCTTCCTGAAACTCTTTTGCCATCTGGATCAGTTCTTCGATGACTTGGGCAGTTTCAATGGCGCGGTTATTGTATTTGAGCAGCACGGCTTTCAGGCGATCTGAGTATTTCTTCTCCTGCACCACGTTGTTTTTGGTACGGGCATGAATGCCGTCATTTAGCAGTTTTTCCAACAGTTCCACTGCCAGATTGCGCTGAGGCATTTCACGCACTTCTTCCAGAAACTCGTCTGACAACAATCCGATATTTGGCTTTTCCAGACCTGCCAGTGCGAATACATCATCCACCCCGTTCGCAACAATAGCGTTATCAAGAATTTTACCGAGTAGCGTATTTTTCTCTGACTGACTGAATTTCTTGTCGGTTGTTGTCAGCTTTATTATTGCCACTTTCACCGCAGATAAAAATGCTATCTCTTTCTGTAGAGATTGAGCTTCATCCAGTGTGCTGCATAGTGACCATGCTTTGTTCATTGCCAGCACAACATCAAAATAGCGCTTTTTACCGTCATCGAGACCCAGCACGTAGTCTGCGGCTTTGAGTAAAAATCGTTGGGGCATCTCTGCAAAACCGGTGTAATCAAACCCGGCAGCGCTTGGTGTTTTAGCAAACATCCCATGAATTACATCCAGCTTTTCCAGCAGAATAGCGAAAGCTTCACGGGCATCGACAGTCGTCTGTCCCTTGCCTTTAGAATCAGTATAGGTTTTCAATGCCTGTTTAAGTTCATTGGCGATACCGATATAATCCACCACCAAACCGCCTGGTTTATCCTTAAAGACGCGGTTGACGCGTGCAATGGCCTGCATCAGGTTATGCCCGCGCATCGGCTTGTCGATATACATGGTATGGCAGCATGGTGCATCAAACCCGGTAAGCCACATATCCCGCACAATCACCAGCTTTAGCGGATCGTTGAGATCTTTAAACCGTGCTTCAAGGCGTTTTTTAGTCAGCTTATTATAGATGTGAGGCTGGAGATGTTCTTTGTCGGAAGCTGAGCCGGTCATGATGATTTTGATTTCACCCTTCTCAATATCATCGCTGTGCCATTCCGGGCGTAGATCCACCAGCGCATCATACAGCTTCACGCAGATATCACGGCTCATGGCAACAATCATTGCTTTGCCATTCATCGTTGCGTTACGGGCCTCAAAATGCTGAACTAAATCGGCAGCCACCTGATTTATGCGAGGTTCAGAGCCTACCAGTTTTTCCAGGCGGCTCCAGTCGCCTTTGGTTTTCTCTTTCTGATCGGTCTCTTCGTCTTCGACCAGCTCATCCACCTGATTAGAAAGTGTTTCCAGCTCTTCATGGTTGAGATCAAGTTTTGCCAGACGTGATTCATAGTAGATAGGCACGGTTGCGCCATCTTCCACAGCATCCTGAATATCGTAAATAGAGACGTAATCACCAAACACTGCGCGGGTGTCTTTATCTTCGGAAGATACCGGTGTTCCGGTAAAGCCCATAAACGATGCATTAGGTAACGCATCGCGCATGTGTTTAGCGTAGCCGTACTTATAAGCGCCTGTTTCCCGATTCAGTGTGGCGTTAAGACCATACTGGCTGCGGTGCGCTTCATCGGAAATGACGACGATATTGCTGCGTAGATTGAGCGCCGGATGAGTTTGTTCGCCGTCCAGCGGAGCAAACTTTTGCACGGTGGTAAAAATAATTCCGCCAGATTCGCGAGCATTAAGCATCTCGCGTAGCTGGTCGCGATCGTTCGCCTGTAGCGGTTGCTGCTTTAGCAAATCCTGCGCCTGGCAGAACGTGGCATAAAGTTGCCCATCGAGATCGTTACGGTCGGTCACCACCACGATGGTCGGGTTGTTCATTTCCGCCTGTTGTAGCAGCTTACCGGCATAGCAGCACATCGAAATGCTCTTACCGGAACCTTGCGTATGCCAGACTACGCCCGCTTTTTTACTGCCTGGCGTGATTTTGCTGCGTAGCGGCACGTGTTTACCAGTAGCGGCCACAATTGTCGCTGCCACCGCCTCACGCACTGCGTGGAACTGGTGGTAAGCGGCAATCTTTTTAATCAGTCGTTTGCCGTCGCTTTCAAACAGAATGAAATAACGAATGTAGTCGAGCAGTAGTTCACGGTTAAAGAACCCTTTAATAACCGTTTCAAGCTGCCATTCAAACAGCGGTTTGTCGTCTTCATTGGTTAACGTTTTCCACGGCAGGAAGCGCTCTTCGTTCGCGGTAAGAGAGCCAATACGGGCGTTATAGCCGTCGCTGACCACCAGCGCCTCATTGCAGATAAACAAATCGCTAAGTTCGTTTTTATAAGTCTGTAGCTGATTAAATGCTGCCCAGATATCGGCATTGGCATCAACTGGACTCTTTAGTTCGATAACCGCTACTGGCAGACCGTTAATATAACCGATGACATCCGGGCGACGTACCTGCTTCGTTCCCTGGATAGCAACCTGATTGACCACCGTAAAGCGGTTATTCTTCGGCTGGTTAAAATCCATCAGCAGTGCTTTGTCGTGGATAACTTTGTCATCCTGCTTGAACTGCACCGGGACGCCGTCGAGAAGCAAGTGGTGAAAGGCTTTATTACTGACGACCAGATCCGGACTTTGCGCATGAGCGATACGCAGTATTACTTCATCCAGCACGGTAACCGGAAGATGTGGATTAATTTTTTGTAATTGCTCCAGTAACACCGGACGTAAAAACACATCGTGGAATGAAACACGCAACGGATTACTGCCATCAGGCGCAATATCTGGTCCGTGCAGTATTTCCCAGCCCAGTTCAGCAAACCATTGCAGGCTTTGCTGTTCTAAATCGTCTTCATTCAGCATCAGGCTTCCTCTGTCTCAGTGTCTTCCATTTCTTCCGGCGCGTTTGAAATCTCTTTGAGCGCCATGTTCAGTGGAGCAATAAAGGGAGCGAATGCTTTTTCAAACGCCATCAGGTTTACCAGCAGCCAGTCGAGCATCTCAGGCCAATTGGCTTCGTCAAGGCTGACCGCCGGGATGGCATAGGAAATCCGACAGGATTTTTTACCTGGCAGAGGTTCCCACTTAAGCGCATGACCAAACGCGTTTTCAATTGCCTCTTTGCGCTCATGCAGCCAGTTAAAAGCAAAGGTATTGCTTTCTGCAGAGGCTTTGGCAATCCACAGCTCAACCCGAATCTCTTTTTTACTGAAAATCAGATTATACGACACGGCGCTAATGCCAGAACCTGCACTAAGCCAGTGGTCAGTGGATGGACTGATATTGTTATATAAATTACAGGTGCTGGCTTTTAGGCGCTCCAGCATCTTTGTCCAGAAGGCTTTTCGCATCAATTGAACGGGTTTTATCCCGCCGCTAACGGATTGTTCTTCCGCCTCTTTTTGTGCCATGCCGATCATGTAAGATTCAGCTTCCGGCGTGGGGATCACTTGGCGAATATCAACAAACACATCGTCGTTGAATTTATAGGGTTTAACCTTAAAGCACTGTACCCGTAAACCAAACTGCATCAGCCACAGGGCGGTGTTGGTCACCTCTTTGCGAAAACTGGCGGCGACCATGATTATTCGCTGGGTACGGCTCTGATTGATTAAAACTTCATCCAGCGTTTCATATTCGAGGAATTCAGCAAGCAACTCTGCCGCCGGGCGGTTTTCCTCTGGCTCATATTTATCCAGATAAAGCTGGAAGATCTGCAGAATTTGTTCTTTGCGCAGATTGGCACAATACCCGGCATATTTAAGTGCCTGCCAGACAACATCGCGACCTGAATCATCAAGCTTATTCTCGATGATCACTAGGTTGCCTTTTTTGTCGATAGCCAGCAGGTCAAGGCGCTCTTTAGTGTCGTCAAACCCGGCGAACTCTTTTTGTATAATCAGCAGCTCATCATCGTTATCGCGTGTTAACGCTTGCGGATTTTGCGCAAGCCATTCCTGCAGATTGCCCCGCTCGGTAAAACCCAGGCTGCTGAAGGAGACTTCCCGTAGGGAATGCAGGCTGTTAGTGGGCGTATCAACTTTATACATTTTCCACCTCGCTTATTGCCTGCTCGGCTTCTGGCAGGGTGATTTCGCCAGAGAGGAGCTTGGGGAGAAGGGTGTCACGGAGTTGGGTTAGTGACTCAGTTTGTACACTGAGCGACTTAATCTCATTGAATAAATGTGTACATTTAGCATGAAATAAATTCAATATGTTATCATCAGGCCTAGCAATTTTAATGCCCGAGAAAGTAGACGTATTGACATTTAACGTTGCACTACCTGCGCTACCTAAAACATGAAGATAATCTTTTAATCCTAACATACAAAAATAAAGGTAATAGAGAAATGAACTCTTGTGAGGTGAGACAGAGTTTATTTGCTGATTGGTATGAGATGGTTCATTAGTGATAGAAACGACACCAATGGTAGCTATACAACTAACACAGATAGAGTTTGCGGGCACAAGTTTTTTTAGTTGCGAGCTTGAGCCTGCTGCACTTAAATATTCATTGGTTTTGAGCACAAAGAGTTGTCCATGCATATCTGGTATCTTTATGAATGGAATATCATCGCCAAAATACGCTGGTTCTTTTTTGGACGGAGTTTTGCCACAAGTAACTTTTCCCATCTCACTAATTGACGCTACACTCCACCCTTCAGGAATTCCCCCTAACTCACTATCCTGCAGTGCTGATGGAAAATCTTCTGCCGTGGCTTTTAACTCGGCATATTGCTCAGGGTGCTCACGCTCAAAAACCGCCAGCGCATCAGTATCTTTCCCGGAAATCGCCATCATAGCTGCAAGCATCGCGTCTTCTTGCGAACCGCCCGCTTCCAGCACTGCCATTTTAGCTTTTACCGGTTCAAAATCGACAAACCAGCTTTTGAACAGAGCTTGCGCCATTTGTTCCAAAATTTGGTTTATAACAAAATTGTTTCTTATTTTATTATTTATATCAAATAATTCTGATGCTATCTTTCGTTGTCTACTCACATCAGTTTCAATCTCAATCTCAAAGGATCCTAGGCTATTAATTGTTATTTGAGGTTGAGCAGAACCCGTTCTTAGTGAGTAAGTATCAGAAAAAAGCAATTTCCAGTATAGATAACCTTTATCGATAACTGTTTCATCACAGCTTATAATGATTGCCAAGTTTGTAATGGAGCAAAAGCTGGGGCTCATTTTTATGTCACCAGTGCCCCCCGCGCCTCGGCATACTATTATGAGCTGCTCTTCTTTATACATATAGTCAGGAAGATACCCCACTACTTGATAACCACTAAAAACAGGGTATTCACCGTAGGATTGGATATCTTGCTTCCTAATGGTTTTCCCATATTTAAAAGATGTAATATCCTTTAATTTGACTTTACGAAACTTAGAATTCATAACCCAGCCCCTTCAGATTCACTTTAATCTGCGCTTCCAGCTTCGCACTCTCTTCCAGCTGCTCTTTAAGCTGCGCAGTCAGTCGGGCCATCTTCTCAGCAAAGGGTTCGCCATCTTCTTCCTGCTCGGCTGCACCAACATAGCGCCCAGGCGTTAATACAAAGTCATTTTTCTGAATATCTTCCAGTGTTGCAGAGAAGCAGAAGCCTGCTTCGTCTTTGTAGTCCTTATCCGCCTGCCAGGCATGGAAGGTATCGGCAATTCTGGCGATATCCTCACGGGTAAAATCACGCAGTACGCGGTCTCTCATAAAACCAATCTGGCGTGCGTCGATAAACAGCACTTCGCCTTTACGATGTGCCTTACCGTTACCGCCCGATTTATCTTTGGTCAGGAACCAGATACAGGCCGGGATTTGAGTATTGGTAAACAGCTGTCCTGGCAGTGCCACCATACATTCCACCAGATCGGCTTCGATAAGGTTACGACGGATTTCGCCTTCGTTGTTGGTGTTAGAACTCATCGAACCGTTGGCCAGCAGCAGCGCCATTGAGCCTTTTGGCGCAAGGTGATGGATCATGTGCTGCATCCAGGCGAAGTTGGCGTTGCCCTGCGGTGGAGTGCCATATTTCCAGCGCACGTCATTTTCCAGCTTTGCACTCCACCACTCCTTCATGTTGAATGGCGGATTGGCCATCACGAAGTCGGCGCGCAGATCCGGGTGTTGATCGTCCAGCAGGGTATCAGCGTTTTTGCCACCAAAATTAAAGTCAATGCCGCGAATGGCCATATTCATCGCCGCCAGCTTCCAGGTGGTAGGATTAGACTCCTGGCCGTAAACGGAAATATTGCGCTTCTGCTCAGCGGCGTTGTAATGCTTCTCGCCAGCATGCTCTTCAATAAAGCGGTCGCTGGAGACGAAGAACCCGCCAGAACCCATCGCCGGGTCATACACACGCCCGTTATAGGGTTGCAGCATTTCCACAATCAGGGTCACGAGACTTTTAGGGGTGTAGTACTGACCACCCTGTTTGCCTTCCGCCAGCGCAAACTGCCCGAGAAAATATTCGTAAACATGACCGAGAATATCTTTGCTTTTTAAGCTGAGTTTCTCACCGTTGTATTCCGGGTTGCTGAAGTTAGCATCAGAGAAGGTGTTAATCAGCCCGGTCAAAACCTCATTACCCAATTGATACTGACTGATGCGGTTCAGAATGCCTTTTAATTTCGAGTTGGTTTTTTCAATTTCATCCAGCGCATTGTCCACCAGCCAGGAAACAGAACGCAGCTTGACCTCCTGCCCGGTGGTTTCATCCACCCACAGCACCGTGCCGGTCGGCAGCATGGCTTTGTTTTTCAGCGTTTCCCAGCGGGCAGCTTTCGGTACCCAGAAAACATTTTTCTCGGTGTAGTAATCTTCAATTTCCAGCTCGTCCCGGATAGCCTGGGCATATTCTTCATCAGAGTCGTAATCATCGCGCGACATGGCGTAGATGTTGTCAGGGTTGCCGACATCTCGGAACAGAGTGATCAGCTCTTGCTGGCGGGCCTCAAAGGCATCAGAAACATACTTCAGGAAGATGAGCCCCAGTACCACATGCTTGTAGTTGGCGGCATCCATGTTGGCGCGCAGCTTGTCAGCCGCCTTCCAGAATTTGTTATCCAGCTCAGACAGAAACAGTTGTTCAGCGTTGTTCATAAAAATCCTCAAGGCAGCTCGCAGCAAAATCGAAAACATGCCCTATTACAAATACAGATGTGGAATGCAGTTCGCAAAATGATACCCGGAACGTGAGCGATTACAAACGACACAGCATGAAGAAGTTTGCTTTTGCAGGGTAAAAAATAGGAAACTAGCTCATCGTCTCGCCTGCTTATTCCTCTTATACCGTTCCTCTTTTGAACGACGGGAGCTGTTCAGGGCTAGCCTAGAGACACACTAAAAACTACTGCATATAAATCAACAACTTATTGATTTAATTGCTGATAGTTACTCTTATTATGGATAATATTTTAACGGGTAAAACAATGTCCTGGCTTAATTCCCTTTTAGTGACACTTACATCTGTGGAACCCCATAAGGTACCTGTCACAGTCATCGGCCTCGTTACCTTTGCCGTCATATGTTTTATTTTCTTTTATTTAGTCAGAGCTATCAGAATTGTTAGTGGCCTGAAAAAATACACACGAGTAATCAACAGCATTGAAAAAAGCGAGCCAGAAGCCCAGATAACACATCTGCAAAGCCTGTTTCAGCGGCCTGAACTCAGGCATGCGTGGAACGAGTTCGAAGAATCGTTGCACCCACAGCGTGAACTTGAGAACGGGGAAGAAAAAATTGTTCGAGTTCGCGCTACAGCACCGAGCGCAAGTTTTTTCTCAGAACAACAACTGGTTGATATTCCGCTAAACACTGAGTTCTTTAAACATCTGCCCGGTATTCTGACAGGTGTGGGAATTATCGGCACCTTTTACGGACTAATGATTGGGCTCAACCATTTCGATCCCACCACTCCTGAGCAGGTCACTAGTAGCGTCAATAATCTGCTGCACGATGTGCTATATGCCTTTCTGGGTTCGGCATTTGCTATTTTTGCTTCCATTCTGGTCACTTGGCTGGAAAAGCTATCTATCGCTAAATGCTACAAGTATCTGGAAAAATTCACTGCGGCCCTGGATTCTCTCTATGACAGCGGTGTGGGCGAGGAGTACCTTGCCTCGCTGGTGAAATCCAGTAGTGAAAGCGCAACTCAGGCACGCCAATTGAAAGAGAGTCTGGTTACCGATTTACGCGATATGTTACTGGGTCTGGCCGAAAGCCAGAAAATTGAAAATGAACGACTGGCGAATACATTAAGTAACACCTATCGCGAATCGGGTGCGCAGTTTGCCGACCAGGTGAGTGGTGCAATTGAAAATAGTCTAAAGTCACCGCTGGAAAAAATCGCGGGTGCAGTTCAGACCGCCAGCGGCGATCAAAGCGGCATGGTGCAGAATATGCTACAGGATGTGCTGACCGCATTTATGGCGAAACTTGATACCACCTTTGGACAGCAGTTTACAAATCTGAATGACATGATGGGGCAGACTGTTGGCGCTATTCAAACAATGCAAACCGGTTTCGCCACGTTATTACAGGACATGCGTCAGGTGAGCGATGATTCCCGCCAGGGCAGCGCGCAGCTTATCGAGCAACTGTTATCAGAGATGAAATCTGGCCAGCAAGCTATGCAGGCTGGTATGCATGACATGCTCACCAGCCTTCAGGCCTCGGTGGCTAGAATTGGCGCGGAAGGTGAAGGTGCCGGTGAGCGAATGGCTCGCCAGCTTGAGAAAATGTTTGCCGATAGTGAAGCGCGAGAAAAAGCCCAGGCAGAACATATGACCGCCTTTATTGAAACCATTCAAAATTCAGTGCAGCTGGGACAAAGCGCCACAATGGAAAAAATGGCGACGTCTGTCGAGACACTCGGTGAGCAGCTGGGCAGCATGTTTGCTCAGATTGATAAGGGTCAGCAACAGATTTCAGCGACTCAGCAAGCCAACCAACAGTCACTGCACGAACAGACACAACGTGTGATGAGTGAGGTAGACGATCAGATTAAACAACTGATCGACACTGTTGCCAGCCAGCATCAAGGAACGACAGAAACACTTCGCTTGCTTGCAGAACAAACCAACCGACAGATTCAGGATATGCAAAACGGCGCGGACAAAATGCGCCAGGCTGCCGAACGCTTTGAACATGCAGGTGATCGGGTGTCGGAAGCAAACCACCTTACCGCTGACGTGCTGAATAAAGCGCAATCGGCCGGTTCATCACTCTCCCTTGCCACCAGCGAACTCACTTCCATCGTGGCTGATTATCGTAACAACCGGGAAGCTGTTAGCAAATCCATTGCCATGCTGGAGCTGCTCGCCGCAAATACGCAGTCTGAACAAACCACGCGCAATCAATTCATCGCCGATCTTCAGCTGCACGGTGAGCGTCTGCAAGGCTATAACCGTGAAGCACAGGCTTTTATGGAAAATGTCAGTGACGTGCTCGGGAAAGGGTTCGAAGACTTCTCCGAAGGTGTTTTACGAAGCCTGGATAAAACGCTGGGCAAACTGGACGTCGAAATGGCGAAGGCCTCTACTCTGCTCGCGGGTTCTGTTGAACAGATTGGAGAGAGCGTCAGCGAGCTTGATGATGTTCTGTCACGCGTTCGTGCCTAAGGGGTGACAGCTGATGTTTGGAAATGCATTTGGCGTTAAAAAACGCAGCGGCGATGAAGCTGAGAAACCCTTCTGGATCTCCTATGCCGATTTGATGACGGCCATGATGGTATTATTTTTGGTGGTTATGGTAGCGTCATTGAGTTCTGTCACACAGCGTATTCAACGTGCTGAGGAAGGGGAAAAAGTCAGGGGACAAGATATCGCCAGATTGTGTGAACGCCTGGAGCTTCATGCCCGAAATGTGAACAAAACCATCGTGGTCGACTGCCACGATAACCGTATCAGCTTCGGCGAGGCAGGACGTTTCGATCACAACCGGTTTTTCCTTAACGCTGAAGGGCAAAAAGCGTTGCAGGATGTCGTCCCCCTGGTGCTGGATGCAGCCGATAGTGAAGAAGGCAAGAAGTGGTTTAAGCAGATCGTCATTGAAGGGTTTACCGATACCGATGGTTCGTATCTTTACAACTTACATCTTTCCCTTCAGCGCTCTGAGTGGGTTATGTGCAGTTTGCTTGATAGTCGCAGTTCTCTGCAAAGCAGCATTTCTACAGAGCAGCAAATCCAGATTCGTAAGCTTTTTCTGGCAGGCGGCGTTTCGTTTAATAATGCGAAAGAGAGCAAGGAAGCCAGCCGCCGTGTTGAGTTGCGCATGCAGTTCTTTGGGCTTAAGGATAAACGTGACGGACTCAATGAATTAGATTTCCCTTCGGTGGTTAATAAAGAAGTTTGCCAGCTGGTAATGCCACTATGACGCCTGCACTAAATTCTCTTTCTCAACGCATTGCTGCGAGGCTTTCTACCAGCCAAGGGGATGACCATTATCTGCATAATGATTTCCACGCGCTGGCCTCCGCTGCTCTCGATATGGAAAAGCGGTTTGATAAGGCAGAAAGAATCCCCTCACCGCCGCAAGAAATGCGGCTGGCAGCTCTGCGTCGTCTTCGCCTTGCACAAGAACTCACAGAGCGAGAGTGGCGGATGGTGTTTTATGGACTCGCCGATAATGATCCATCATATCCCGATCGGCCAATACTGCTTGAGGATGATGCGTTTTTCCCTGAAGTAAACAATGCAATCAAAAAGCGGCTTGAAACTAAAACCCTGAAACGCCGAGACTGGGCCGCACTCTGTTCAAGCTATTTTGCTTACCAGAACCCATCACCTGAGACAAATCCACACTGGTGCGTACTGCGTGGTCATATAGCTCAGGGTTACCTGGTGGTGAAAGCGGCTATACGACGAGAAAAATCGTGGATGAAAACCATTGAATTTTATCACGATATTTTTACCCCCCAGGCGGGAGGCGTGATTTCCAGACAGTTACTTGCGGGGGAGAGCAATTCAGTCTCGTCATTAGAAAAAATCGCGCAAATCCCTGATAGCAGTTGGTTGTGGAAACGTATTTTTACGGTGCTTTTAGCGCAACTGGACACGCTCGACGCCCCCCAGTTTCTGGACAAAATTAGTTGGTTATTAGGTCTGGCTGCGCAGTGGGTACGTTTTCGTGATGACATCATCACTGCAATTCTGACTCGCTATTATCATTCTATCTATCGCGATCAGGCTCATTCAGCTTTGAAGCAGGCCGCGCTGGAGTACTGGGATAACCCGCAACTAAAAAGCCAGCAGAATAAATGGCATCAGTATGTCTCTGAGCCGGTGGCTGCGATGGTCCGCGGCTGGCTGGCTAAACAAGATCTGATGCATTTCTTTGAGCTATTACGTGGAAAAGGCGATGTTGACCACGCCAGACTCTTCTATTGGCTACGTTTCGCCAATCAGATGGGATTTACCCGTATCGTCATGGGAACTGATGCCTGGCAAGATCGTGGCAGCGACTTTGTGAAATTCCGCGAAGAAAATAGAGGGCGGTTAAGCCATTTGCGAGGCGGGCGTAGCTTTGATAACGCCATGGTTATGCAGATTAACGATTATATCTTTGTTGAGTTTTCCGGGACGGGAAATGCGATGTATGCCTACCGGATGGGCCAGGCTCCATTTAATCCCGAGGCAGAGTCGTTAGATATTAATATTCATTTGAAAGATAAATACCGTAATATTATTCGGCTCCCACACATGCCACGGGCCGAAGGTTATAACAAAGTTCGGGTCACCGGCTGGATGTTGAAATACGACGATGAGCTACGCAAGTTAGGCATTCGGTGGATGGCAGAAGAACCCGTCAAGTTTGTCGATAAGAAAGCGTCCTCTCCCGCCTCTATGTCCGACATCAAAATCATCAACCCGATGCGTGATACGGCAATACAGCACCTGGTTGAAGGTAGCTCATGTATCGTCAGCGATAATCGACAAAAAGGTGGCGTACTGTCCGTACAACTCAATCCTTCTGACGACACCATAGAAAGAGAGTTGTTACGGCTAGGCTTTGCGCCCGTGGCTAAAGAACCGCATCGTTACTGGATCAAATAATGCTGAAACGTCTGTTAAGTAAACTGACGGGAAACCGTCAGCAGATAGAACGTCACCTAAAGAATCAGTACCAGATTGAGGAAAACGGACTCAGCTTTCCGCTATCACTGATTGATGATTCGCAGCTTTGGGCACTGGCATCCTGGCTTGAACAACTGGCTGAAGAAGACTATCTGATATCACTTACAGACCGGTGGTTGTTGAGTTGGGACGCACTGTATCGCCTGCTGGAGGATGAGGAACATGCCAGCAGCCTGCCTCTTATCGGTGTACCCGACGTACTGCCTTTACGCGCAAGCCTGAGTTCACGAGGAGCATTAAGCGATAGCGATTTTCGCGTCTGGATTGCTGAATGGGCTACGCTTCCAGCCCGTAAGCCGCTCCGTTTCAGTCGTACCGGGGCCATTTTAACCCATGAAAATCAGCAATACCTGTTCTCGCGAGAAAACTGGGCCCTCATACAGGCAACAGAACAACTCAGTGCACAGCAAAATCAGACTCCTGGTGAAACCACTAACCAGTTGGGATGGGCCGCTATCCGCAAATGTGCGAAGCAAGCAGCCGCAAAATTTGATGATTATTTAGAAAAAACGCATGTCGTCAAACCAACTTCATTGTCATTACGTCTGCGTAAAGCAACGGTTGCCGATACTGCTGTTATCGAAATTGAGCCCCATTTCGAGGACCAGCCTGCTAATTGGCTGGGCAGTTTTGACAAGAACTCGCAGGTTCACGATAGCTATCGTATCCCTGCCGAGAATGGCGAACTCAGCCACGTCATCATCCCTCCCGAAGTTAAAGAAGTCCTGAATTCAATACACTCGATCCCAGGTCGTCGAGTGGCCGGAAGCGAAGCGCTTTCCTTTGTTCGCAATCCTTATACCTTCCTGGGTGAGGATGCCGCCAGTATTATTGCCCCTGAAGAACATGAACAGGCACTGTTTGATGCCAGGATTTTCTTTCATCATTTCAGGTTGATACCGCAACTTAATGCGGAAAGTAACATCGCAGAAGTTACGCTGGTACTTGAGCCTGTTTCACCTGTTCCCCAGCCAGAAATCACTTTTGTGTTCTCAGCGCCCTGGGAGATGGAAAAATTCATACAGCAACTCGGTATTAGCGTCGCTGCACAGATGCCTGCCGGTTCATGGCAAGGTTACGAGCTAGAATTAAGTCAGTTCACTGAACAGCAGTGGCACGATTGCCAGGCACTTCTAACTCGCTGGCAGCAAGAAATTGAAGGAAAAGAATTTAGCGATGTGCTGGATATTGCAAAATATGGCGATCGCGTGATTGGCATCGGTGAATTTGAAAAAATCTCTTCTCCCTGGCTGACCAAAGCGCAGAGTGAAAACTGGCTTCCTGATGACATCAATTTATCCGCGTTTTCAGCCGAAACACTATCTGGCTGGCAACCTGAAAATCTTCACCATTTCGATGAACTGCAGGAGAGAATTACTCAGGCAGAAGCTGCAGGTGAAACGCATATCACCGCACCATGGAATGACAGCCAATTACCGTTGGATGCTGCTAAAACCTTCAGTAAGAACTGGGAAAAACAGCAAAGCACTGCAAATGAATATCAAGGCAACGTTGCAGATAAAACGGCCCGAGCCGTACTCAAAATTGAACAGAATATTGAAGAAACGGCCTACATCAAACAGCGCCGCACTTCACTCCTCAATGCGCGTCATGCCGAGCCTGAAATTCCTCTGAGCCTTAAAGAGTATATCCGGCTCAAAGACCATCAACGTGAAGGCGTAGCCTGGCTCCAGCAACTCTTTCTTCGTTCACCTGAGGAAACCGCAGGTTGCCTGCTGGCGGATGATATGGGGCTTGGGAAAACGCTGCAAATTCTGAGCTTCCTGGTATGGTTCATTGAAAAATTCCCCCAAGAACCGCCGAGTCTCATTGTTGCTCCTGTCTCTCTTTTAGATAACTGGGAACGTGAACTGGACAATTTCTTCTATACCTCAAGACTACCGGTATTGAAATTGTATGGCGAGACCATTAAAGCGGTGAAATATCCCAAACAGGCTATCCCTGCTCATCTGCAATCTCAGGGGATCAAAAACCTGCTTAAACCTGGCTGGCAAGGTGAGGCGAAAATCATCCTGACGACCTACGAAACGCTTCGCGACCAGGAGTTTTCTCTGGCACGCCAGCCGTGGTCCATTATGGTATGCGACGAGGCACAAAAAATAAAAAACCCAGCTGCGTTAATCACACATGCGGCCAACGCGGTACAAGCCAGGTTTAAAGTGGCATGCACAGGAACGCCTGTCGAAAACACACTTGTCGACCTGTGGAGCTTATTTGATTTTGCCCAGCCAGGATTGTTAGGGGCACTAAATGAATTTGGTAAACACTATGTTCGTCCCATCGAGAACGAAGATGGCCGCGATACGGAACGGCTGGAAAGTCTGCGGGCGCTGATAGAACCTCAGACTTTACGCCGAACTAAAGAAGAGGTTGCGCGTGATTTACCCCAGAAAATTGAAGTGGAAAGCTGCAAGCAATTGACGTTGTCTGGCGTGCAAAAACAGCTCTATCTTTCATCCGTTGCAAACTGGCAACAACAGCAAGCACTGAGCGAAGGGATGCAGCAGGCCGGAACCGGTATGTTAGGTTTGTTACACCGACTGAAACTCATCTGTGCACACCCTGCAGTAGTTAATCCAGAGCCACGTTTTCGTGATAACTCACCCAAGCTTAACTGGCTGCTGAAAATACTCGCAGAAATAAAACACACCACGAAGGATAAGGTCATTATTTTTACGGAGCTTCGAGATTTACAGCGCGAACTTCAACATGCTATCCACCAAAAGTTTGGTTTCCGCCCTGTCATTATCAATGGTGATACCAGTACTAAAAGTCAAAGCCAAAACAGCCGCCAGCGCCTGATTGATGATTTTCAGGCTCAGTCTGGGTTTGGGGTGATTATTCTCTCTACGGTTGCTGTCGGGTTCGGCGTTAACGTCCAGAAAGCCAATCATGTTATTCATTTTACTCGCTGCTGGAATCCTGCCAAAGAAGATCAGGCAACGGACCGCGCTTACCGAATTGGGCAAACTAAAGATGTCTATGTTTATTACCCGACAGTAAGGGATACTGAAATCACCACATTTGAAGAAACTCTGGATGACCTATTGCAGCGTCGACGTGCATTGGCCAGGGATATGCTGTGTGCAACTCCTGATTTGAGTGGTGCTGATTTTGAGGCTGTTGTTGCCAGAAAACCTTCGATTTAAACACAGCTAAATGCTAACCACGCCACCAGCCCAATAAGCGGCTGGTGTCTCCGTGTTTTACTATCTAGCCTTTCATCAATCTTGCCAGCACATTGCAGTACAACTAAAATCCTGAAAACATGACGAGGACTTGCTAATGAGACAAGAAACAGCACCATCTCAGATTACCAAAGCACAGATATACCGTTCTGTTGCCAGCTCAACCGCTATTGAGACAGGTGTTTCAGTGCAAAAAATTGAGCAGCAACTCAAACAAAATCAAGCACAGGCAAAAGCTGTTAGCCTCGCACGCTAGTTTAGCAAGATGTCGTCCACCAGTTGCATCATCGGGCTGTAGTCCCCTGATACACCAGCCTGTATTGCCTTGAAGTAAAATGCCTTGTGCTCATCCCACAGGCTGTAATCCAGTAAGCCCTTCCCCGCCATAACCGACAGCACATTGCAAAGCAGTCTCGACAGACGCCCGTTACCTTTTCACTACAAAGCCACCTTACTCTGATACCGGCCATCTTTGCGGATTTTACTATGAATCGCATCCAGCCTGACGGAGGAGTAAACTCTCTCCCGCGAGTGTTGCTGCCACTTATTAAGTTCAGGCATAACTGAATCGGTTAAAACATGGCTGTTGGTAGTATGCGGAGTCGCTGCTCCGGACACTGAAATATGTGCCTCGATAGCCGTCATGGGGGTTCAGAACGATGGAAGATACCTGCGGATAAGTTTATGGGTTGGTAAGAGCGGCGTCATGTGTAAGACTGTGACTTACTGAAAAAACGTGATGAACTGTATAGTCGGGCGCAGAAAGTGCATCCTGAATGCGAGTCAGGGAGAACAAGAAACTGGCAACCGGAAGGTCCTGTGACTTTGAATCCGTAGCGGAAAAAACAGACAGCTTAAATTAACTAAGGAGTGTAAACTACCTTGACACTTATCGGAGGCCGCTGCGATCTTTTCGATTACATCAAAATGCTTTGTAACAGTAAGTGTCGGCATGCTTTAAACGATAAGATGTCACCGACCGAATATTAAAACCAATACCATCAATGAATGAGATATATCTAGGTTATCAGTGGCGATTCAATCATGGCTTTAGAAAAAGTTATCTATGAAACTGAAGAAGTTAAAGGATTCTCTGATGAAGAGCTTTATCGACGACTGTGTGAGAGCTGGGGTTCAAATAGCGGAAAACTAGCTGTTTGGGGCAAGATTAAAAATCGAACAAACTTTGGTGACCGAAAGCTCCCGACACTTCTTCTAGATATAAAATCCCTCCAAACAGGGCTGCACCTTGAATACCCCATCAATGTTCGTTTGGCCATGGTCAAAGGTGTTTTTATTTCTTTCAAAAGCGTCGAAGAGTTGTTTGGTATAGATGATGAGAGTTTTATCTCATGCGAGCTTGCTTTAGCGCCTCAATCCGAGCGTGAAAAACATGAAAACCCATTTGAATGCAATGTGGTGGTGAGTTCAGTTCGTCGACTTATCAAACTTCCTGAATATAGGGCGAATGACATTATCAAAGGCGATGAAAGTATCTTCTTAGATGATGCTGTTTATAAACTGCATTTACAGAACGTTCAGTCAAGAATTGACGGCGAAGTCAGTGCGCTAAAGGCAGAATTCGAGCGAGAAGAATCTTCATTAAAGGCGCAGATATCATCATATGAAGATCTGCTTCAGCAAACACAAGAAGAATTAAATATAAATAATAACATTCTTTCTCAAGCAAGAGTTAAAGCTCAAGAGTTGGAAGAAAAAAACACAGAATGGCTACGCAAAATCGCGTTGCAAAAGAAGGTAGAAGAGACGATGTCAAAAAAAATTGAACGCTT